>NZ_JBVVQQ010000019.1:0-142995 GCF_055811135.1 Mesorhizobium sp. WSM4817
GCCGCAGCGGGTGATCCGGTCATGACCCGGGTCACCCGCCAGCCCGATCATGCATGATTCTAGAGACACAAGGGGTGCTGGACGGAGTGCGGCATAAAAATATCTAGCGATTTTAAGCACTTGCCTCTTCAAGGTAGAGATCCTTCCAACACCCCTCATCCGAACGAGCAGAGCTCGGCCACCTTCTCCCACAAGGGGAGAAGGGAAGACGCGACTCATCCAACCTCGATAAAGCGGATAACGGTTTCGCCATAGCTGCGCTCGTCCATAACCGAAAAGCCCGGCCCTGCCTCGAACGGCGCCGCAGCCGCCTCCTCGACCACGCAGAGCGCGCCGGGGACGAGCCAGCCGCCGGCCTTGGCCGAGCGCAAGGCACGCTCACCCAGGCCCTTGCCATAGGGCGGGTCGGCGAACACCAGGCCGAACGCGGCCATCGTGCCCGCCTCGCCCAGAGCCGTAGCGTCGCGACGGAATATCTTGGTACGCCCGGTGAGGCTGAAGGCCTCGACATTGGTGCGGATCAGACCGCGCCCTTCCGCCGATTCTTCGATGAAGACGCCATAAGATGCGCCGCGCGACAGCGCCTCGAGGCCGAACGCGCCGGTGCCGGCGAACAGGTCGAGCACCCGCGCGCCGACCAGCCTATCGGGGAAACGATGCGCCAGCACGTTGAAGACAGCCTCGCGGGTGCGGTCGGTGGTCGGGCGGATGGCGCTTGAGCGGGGCGTCGCCAGCGGACGCCCGCGAAACTCACCGCCGACGATCCGCATTGCCTCCCCTGGATCCCTTGGGGCCGCTGCGCGGCCGGTCGCCGCCTTTGCCGCCATCATTTGGGCGTTCGCCACGCGGCTTGCCGAACGGCTTTGCGCCTCCGGGCTTGGCGGGCTTGCCATAAGACGGCTTGAACGAGGCCTTGCGTTCCTTGGCTTCGGCCGCCCTGGCGGCATCGGCGTCCGCCCTGCCCTTGCCGATCGGCCGCGCGCCGGGCGCCATCCAGACATTGGCCTTGCGCTGGCCCGGCGGCTCGATCGGGCGCTGCTCGCGTTCGGACTTTTTCCCGCCGCCCGGTTTGCCGCCGAAGCCGCCCGGCCCGCTACGTTCAGATTTGGGGCCGCGATCGGCAAAGCCGCCGCGTTCGGGTCCGCTGCGTTCAGATTTGGGGCCACGCTCAGCAAAGCTCTTTTCCGGCCCGAAGCTTCTGCCGGGACTTGTCGACAGCTTGCCCAACGCCTCGTCGCGGCTGCCTTCGCGGCGCTTGCGGTTCTTGATCAATCCGCCTTCGCCGATCGGACGGCGTTCGCCATCGCGGGTGAATTTCGGCCGCTCAGGTTCCTCTTCCCGCACCGCTTCGCGCCGCACCGGCCTGTTGGAAAACGGCTTGGTGATGTCAGCGTCGAAATTGGCGCCGGACTCCTCGACCAGGCGTTCGCCGAGCTGGTCGCGCAGCACCCGGCCCTTGATCTCCAGCACATGGCCCTCGGGCAGGTCGTCGAGCTGGAACGGTCCGTAGGAAATGCGGATCAGTCGCGTTACGTCGAGACCAAGCGAGCCCAGTATGTTCCTGACCTCGCGGTTCTTGCCTTCGCGCAGGCCAAGCGTCAGCCAGGCGTTAGTGCCTTGCTCACGGTCGAGCGTCGCCTCGATGGCGCCATAGAAGACGCCGTCGACGGCGATGCCTTCGCGCAAGCCGGCGAGCGCACTTTCCTCGACCTTGCCGTGGACGCGCACGCGGTAGCGCCTGAGCCAGCCGGTCGCCGGCAGTTCGAGCACGCGCGCCAGCCCGCCGTCATTGGTGAGCAGCAGCAGGCCTTCGGTGTTGATGTCGAGCCGGCCGATGGTCATCAGCCGCGGCAGGTCGGCCGGCAGCACGTCGAAGACGGTCTTGCGGCCCTCGGGATCACGATTGGTGGTAACGACGCCGGCCGGCTTGTGGAACAGGAACAGCCGGGTGCGCTCGATCGGCGGGATCTCCATGCCGTCGAGATGGATGATGTCGCCAGGCATCACATTGAAGGCCGGCGAGGACAGCACCCTTCCATTAACCTTGACGCGGCCGGCCGCGATCAGTTCCTCGGCATCGCGACGCGAGGCAAGACCGGCGCGGGCCAGCCGCTTGGCAATGCGCTCACCAGCCTCTTCCGTCGCTTCGGCGGGACGCGGGCGCGGCTTTAAGCCGCCCGATGCCCCTTGGGGCCGATCACCGGCAAAATCGCGCTTGGGCCGATCGCCGAAGTCGCGTTTTGGGCGATCGCTGAAGTCTCCCTTGGGACGGTCGAAGCGCCTTTCGCTGCGCTCGCCTTCGGCAGCCGCCGGCCGGTCGCCGCGCGGCGCATAGGGTTTTCGAGGCCCCTCGCGCTTTTCATAGGGCTTGCCTTCAGGGCGCGGCCCCTTGCTGAACGGCCGCTCGCCACTCTTGAAGTCGCGCTTCGGCCGCTCGCCGAGAGCCGCCATCGGCCGGTCGCCACGCGGGGCGTATGGCTTGCGCGGCCCCTCACGCTTCTCGTAGGGCTTGCCGTCAGGGCGCGGCCCCTTGCTGATCGGCCGGTCGCCGCTTTTGAAGTCACGCTTCGGCCGCTCGCCGTCAGCCGCCATCGGGCGGTCGCCGCGCGGGGCGTATGGCTTGCGCGGCCCCTCGCGCTTTTCATAGGGCTTGCCGTCGGGCCGTGGTCCTTTGCTGAACGGCCTATCGCCACTCTTGAAGTCGCGCTTCGGCCGCTCGCCGTCAGCCGCCATTGGGCGGTCACCGCGCGGCGCGTAAGGTTTTTTCGCGCCGAAGGATGGCTTGCCGCCTTTGCCGGCAGCGGCATCACGACCACGCGGGCCCGACGGTTTCGGGCCCGTCTTGCCCGGACCCTTTTGGCGCGGGAATTTCTTGTTTTTGTCGTCCATGTGGTCTTTGCTCGTTTACACTACAGCGCCGCGCGTCCGTACGGACGCGCAAAGGACGCTGTAGGACTTTGATTTGATGCATGGTCCCTTCCGAAAACCGATTCCGGTTTTCAGGGTCATGCGCTAGATAACAGGATCACGCCGGAGTAGCGAGGAGATAATAAGGGATGGAAACCGCTTGAAGCGGCCGGATTTCATGGCACTGGCGCTGAACGAGGCTGAAGCCGCCGCCATGCGCGGCGAAGTGCCGGTCGGCGCGGTCATCGCTAGCGGCGATACCATCGTTGCCAGTGCCGGCAACCGCACTCGCGAGCTTGCAGATCCTACGGCCCATGCCGAGATGCTGGCGATCCGCGAGGCCTGCCGCAAGCTGTCGAGCGAGCGTCTCACCGGCTACGATCTCTATGTGACGCTGGAGCCCTGCGCCATGTGCGCCGGCGCCATTTCCTTCGCCAGGCTGCGCCGGCTTTATTTCGGCGCCGCCGACGAGAAGGGCGGCGCTGTGGTCAACGGCGTGCGCTTCTTCGCCTCACCGACCTGCCACCACGCGCCAGACATTTATGCAGGCATGGCCGAGCGCGAAGCGGCGCTGCTTCTGAAGGATTTTTTCAGGGAGCGACGCGAACCGTAGCACCTGCAACCTACCAAGGCAGCCAATCGAACATGCCGCCGCTCTTGTTCTTGGCGGCCGCTTCCCGCTTGAGGCGGCGTGCTTTCTTGTATTCGTCCTCGCCGAGGTCGTCGACCGGCGCGGTGGCGGCAGCGGCGCGATATTGCACCGGCGGCTCGCTCAGATATTTGCGGGTGTTGGGGTCACCCTGCTTTTGTTCGGCGAGGCGGCGCTTGACCTCGGCGGCGCGGCCCTTGTCCGAATCCGCTGGCGTCCAGGCCGGCGGATGACTGGAAGCCGACTGCGCCATCGCAGACTTGATCGCGACCGGATCCGTCTGGATGTCATCGACGATCTGCGCCTGGTAGGACGGATCGTCCTGATTGAGCGTGGCCTCGGCGCGCAGGCGAGCGCGGCGCTGCTCGGGCGATTCCGGCCAATCGGCGCTTGCCGTGGCGCTGTCCTGCGGCGGCGGCAGTTGCTTCTGTCCCGGCGCCGGCTTCACCAGTTCGGGGCGCGGCTTGTAGTCGATCCGTTGCTTGTTCTTCGGCATGACTGAAAAAGCGCTGGTGAGATCGCCGGCAAGCTGGGCGGAGGCGGTCTTGTCGGTCCCGTAGGTCGGCGAGCCCATGCAGCCGGACAGGGCCAAGCCGGATACGACAAGCGGCGCCAGCAGCGCAACGCGCGCGCAAGTTCTTTCGGTCATGCCAAAAAGTCCCACTCTAGACAGCCTCTCGATCGCCACCGGCCAAAGGTCCGGTCCCCATCGTCTATGCTCTTCCGACGGAAATCCGGCGACAATTTGTCGTCCGGAGTTTCGCGTGTTTACCTCAACCACTCGTTAAGGGCAACGAGCGGGGGCCGATCAGTCGCCTGCCGTGGCATTTGTGCACCGATATGGCGACCTGGCCGTGCATGTCGTTGTCCCAAAACGCTACGCAACTTTTGGGCGACATGCATGCTGGCCGTGCATGTCGTTGTCCCAAAACCGCTACACACTTTTGGGCGACATGCATTAAAGTCGACCAAGCGCCTTCAATTCATGCAGCACCGCTGCGTCCCGCGCCGAAACGTCGGGGAATTCCTTGTCCTGCCCGACATCGGCCGTGTAGCGCCATGAGCGCGCGCATTTGAGCAGACCCCGGTCCTCGGCCTTCTCGACCACCACGGCGACGCCCTTGACGTCGTCCAGCGTGAAGGCGCCAGAAGGCGCGTTGCCATGCGCAATGACCAGATCGCTGGTGATCGCCATTTCGGCCATGTCGACATCTGATATCGCCGCTTCGAGCGCCGCATCATCGAGCGTGACGACCGGCACCGCTTCCAGCGACGAGCCGATGACCTTCTGGGCGCGCGCAATCTCCAGCGCGCCGGTGATGACGCGGCGAACCTGCCGCACCTTGCGCCATTTTTCCGCCAGCGCCTCGTTCTTCCAGTCGGCCGGGATTGGCGGAAACTGGTCGAGATGCACCGAGACGGCGTCCGGATGACGGTCGAGCCAGGCCTCCTCCATGGTGAAGGGCAGCATCGGCGCCAGCCATTTCACCAGGCAGTCGAACAGATGGCGCACCACCTGCACGGACGCCTTGCGCTTCACGCTGGACGGCGCCTCGCAGTAGAGCGCGTCCTTGCGGATGTCGAAATAGAAGGCCGACAGCTCGACCACCATGAAGTCGAGCAGCGTGCGGGTGATGCGCTTGAGCTCGAAGGCGTCGTAGCCCGCGCGCACGACTTCATCGAGTTCGGAAAGCCGGTGCAGCATCAGCCGCTCCAGCTCCGGCATCTTGTCCAGCGGCACGTCCTCGCCATCGTCATGGGCAAGCGTGCCCAGCATCCAGCGGATGGTGTTGCGCAGCTTGCGGTAGGCGTCGATGTTGGTCTGCAGCACGTTCTTGCCGAGCCGCTGGTCTTCCCAGTAGTCTGTGGTCACCACCCATAGCCGCAGGATATCGGCGCCCGACTGTTTGATGACGTCTTGCGGCACGACGGTATTGCCGAGCGACTTCGACATTTTCCGCCCCTCCTCGTCCATGGTGAACCCATGGGTGACGACGGTGTCGTAAGGCGCCCTGCCCCTGGTGCCGCAGCTTTCGAGCAGCGAGGAGTGGAACCAGCCGCGATGCTGGTCGGAACCTTCGAGATAGACGTCGGCCGGCCATTTCAGATCCGGACGATCCTCCAGGGTGAAGACATGGGTCGAGCCGGAATCGAACCAGACGTCGAGGATGTCCATCACCTGCTGCCATTTCGAGGCATCGTGATTGCCGAGGAAACGCTCCTTGGCGCCGGCCGCAAACCAGGCGTCCGCGCCTTCCTTTTCGAAGGCGTCGATGATGCGCTGGTTGACCGCCTCGTCGTTCAGGACGTTGCCGTCGGCATCGGCGAAGACGGCGATCGGCACGCCCCATGCGCGCTGGCGCGACAGCACCCAATCGGGGCGCTCCTCGATCATGGCGCGGATGCGGTTCTGGCCGGCGGCCGGCACGAAGCGGGTGTCGTCGATCGCCTTCAGGGCACGGCTGCGCAGCGTCGTGCCGTCGCCGAGCTCCTTGTCCATAAAGACGAACCATTGCGGCGTGTTGCGGAAGATGATCGGCTTCTTCGACCGCCACGAATGCGGATAGGAATGCTTCAGCCGCCCGCGCGCGAACAGCGCGTTGCGCTTGATCAACTCGTCGATGACCGCCTGGTTGGCATTGCCCTTCTTGCCGTTGTCGTCGATGACGCGCGCCGCACCGCCCTCGCGGTCCGCGCCAAAGCCTGGCGCATCCTTGGTGAAGAAGCCGGCATCGTCGACGGTGAACGGGATCGCTGTGTCGATGCCGCGCTGGCGAAGGTCCGAAGCTGCATCCATCCAGGCGTCAAAATCCTCGCGGCCATGGCCCGGCGCCGTGTGGACGAAACCGGTACCGGCTTCGTCGGTGACATGCTCGCCGGCGAGCATTGGGACGTGGAATTCATAGCCGCCATTCAAACCTTTGAAGGGATGAGAAAGCGTAAGGCTTCCAAGCTCTTCGGCCGAAATGCTACGGAGGCGGTCCATCGTCACCTTGGCTTTGGTCGCAGCCTCTTCCGCCAGCGCTTCGGCAAAGATCAGCCTTTCGCCAGGCTGCGGGCCGAAAGCATTCTCGGCCGCAGTGACCTCGTAGAGGCCATAGTTGATGCGTGGCGAATAGTTGACGGCACGGTTGCCGGGGATGGTCCATGGCGTGGTCGTCCAGATAACGACATCGGCCTCCAGCAAGTCCAGTGACGTCTGCGTCAGCCTCGGATCCAAGGCTGGCTGCCCATCTTCGACATTGGTGACCTGACGAGCGAGGCTGACGACCGGAAACTTCGCCCAGATCGTATCGCTCTCGTAGTCCTGGTACTCGACCTCGGCCTCGGCCAGCGCGGTGCGCTCGACAACGCTCCACATCACCGGCTTCGAGCCGCGATACAGTTGGCCCGACATGGCGAATTTCAACAGCTCGCCGGCGATGCGCGCCTCGGCATGGAACGCCATCGTCGTATAGGGATTGTCGAAGTCGCCGACGACGCCGAGCCTCTGGAACTCGCCGCCCTGCACCTTGATCCAGTGTGCGGCGAACTCGCGGCATTCCTTGCGGAACTCGTTGACCGGCACCTCGTCCTTGTTCTTGCCCTTGGCGCGGTATTGCTCCTCGATCTTCCATTCGATCGGCAGGCCGTGGCAATCCCAGCCGGGCACGTAGTTCGAGTCGTAGCCGCGCATCTGGAACGAGCGGGTGATGACGTCCTTGAGGATCTTGTTCAGCGCATGTCCGATATGGATGCTGCCGTTGGCGTAGGGCGGGCCGTCGTGCAGCACGTATTTTTCGCGGCCGGCGGCGTTTTCGCGCAGCTTGCGGTAAAGCTCCATGTCCTGCCAGCGCTTGACCAGCAGCGGCTCCTTCTCGGGCAAGCCGGCGCGCATCGGAAAATCCGTCTGCGGCAGATAAAGCGTCTTGGAATAGTCGATCGTTTCAACAGTGTCGGTCATCGGCGTATCGGTCATTGGTCTGCCATATGCATTGCCCGGCAAAAGAGCCCGGGCGTTGAACTATCATGATCTGGAAAAAGCGCGAGAGGCCGCGCGCAAAATTCCCGGCGGCTCCGGCGGCGCTCAGGCCGCCCGGAACACCGGGCTTGTAATTCGCATCGCAATCGCGAGCGCGCGAGGAAACTGCGTCATGACCGGGCTTTTAGACGAGGCCGGCCCCATTGAAAAGCCCGAACTCTGATGCTTACCCTAGGAGCGTTTACCAATTGCGCCTATGTTTGTCGGCAGATGGTATTGGAAGACCAACATCTACGGTTGTATTTCACAGTTTAGCGCACCGGAAGGAACGAAATGTGACCCTGTACGATTGCCGAGTCCGGCCGCGCTCTGCGACTTGAACGCATTTCAGCGATGGCGGATCGCGTTTTCGGCAACCATGAAAAGGCGCAGCGGTGGCTGCGCAAGCCAAGTCGGGTGCTCACCCAAGTGCCCATCGATCTCCTGCAATCGGAAGCAGGTGCCACGCTTGTGGAAGACGAACTCAACCGCATCGCCTACGGCATAGTCGCCTGAGCCATGCGGCTGCGCGCAATACACAACCTGCGACATCACATCGAGAAATCGAAGCGATAGGTCGTCGAGACGCCGATCGTGAACTGATCCCTTGAGCCGCGCTCCTTGACCAGGCTGGAATCGGCCGCCGGGCCCATCAGCCGCGAATATTCGGCGAACAGGCTGGCCGTCATCGGCTCGGTCACTTTCCAGGTCACCGCGCCGCCGAGGCCCGCCGACTTCACGCCACCGTCCGGTCGGTACCGGCTGAGGCCCGACGCCACGGCTTCCTCGGCGTCGACGCCGTAATAGGCGTCGAAATAGTCCGACGTGGCGAACGAAACGCGCGGCCCGCCCGAAATCCTGACCTCCGGCGTCACATCGTGGAATGCGTCGGCGGCGATGTCGGCGACGAAGCCGTTATGGGCGCGAATGCCGTGCCGCAATTCGGCGCGGGCGCGCAACCAGTCCAAAGGATAGAATTCGAAGAAGCCGCCGGCCTCGCCGCCCCAGCGCACCGGGTCGAGGCCTCTCAGTTCGTCGGCGTCGTCGCCATCGCGCGAAAACAGGATTTTTCCGGCCAGGCCGGCGCGGAAGCCGCCTTCGTCGATCAACCCCAGCGAGATGTTGTCGTTGCGCGAGGTGAAGCGGGCCGCAGGACCGGCCTTGCCGAGCGAGATGATCGGCTGGGCGCTGAGTATATAGTTCTTGCTGCCTTCGAAATCGGGGGCGACCAGGCCGGTGGCGCCGACTGTCAGATACCAGTCGCCGGATAGCCAGCCCAAGGCGCCATCGGCGGCTTCGGCGGCACCGGGCGCGCCCAGCAGGAAGGTGGCCAAGACCACCTGATATACCTTGATAGAACGCATCGTCACTCCATACGCACGAAACACCGGCGGGAACAACCTGCCTGCAAAGAGCCATGGCGCCGGTTCAGTAAACTTTGATTTAAACTAGACACGCTGACTCACTTTTTTGGCGTGCATCCAGCGCAAGCTGCTCGCTGGACGGGCATGACCCTCGGCGATACCCGCCAAATTGGCAAGATGCCAAGTGACGACAAATGTCAGGCGACGCTGCGATCGGCCTGGCGAATTCGCTCAAAAAGCAATGGCCGTGTCGAGCTCGGACAGCGGGCTGACGCCGGCAAGCAGCGCCCTCGCCTCGGCCTCGTCGCGTTTCATCTGCGCGACCAGCGCGTCGAGCCCGTCGAACTTCACCTCGGCGCGCAGGAAACCGAAGAAGGACACCGCGCATAGCTCGCCGTAGAGATCGCCGGAGAAGTCGAAGACGAAGGTTTCCAGAAGCGGCGCGCCGTTGTCGTCGACGGTCGGGCGGCGGCCGAAGCTGGCGACGCCATCATGAAGCGTACCGTCGGCGCAGCGGAAGCGGACGGCATAAATCCCTTCCTTCAGAGTGGCTTCCGGCGAAAGCCTCATATTGGCGGTTGGAAAGCCGAGCGTCCGGCCAAGCTGCTGGCCGCCGATCACCTCGCTCTCGACCGTGAAGCGGTAGCCGAGCAGGCCGGCGGCCTCGCCCACCGCGCCTTCGCACAGCAGCGCGCGGATTCGGCTCGACGACACCACTTCGGCGCCTTCGTCGCGAAAGGCGTCAACCAGGGTGACGCCGAAGCCGTGGCGTTCGCCGGCCGCCATCAGATAGGCCGGGCCGCCTTGCCTGTCCTTGCCGAAGTGGAAGTCGAAGCCGGTCACGGCGTGAATGATGCCGAGATTGCTGTCGAGCACGTCGGTCACGAACGCTTCCGCCGACAGTGCGGCGAAGGCGCGCGTGAACGGCTGCTCGACGAGTGCGGCAAAGCCCAGATGCGACAGCAGCCGTGCCTTCATCGGCGGCGGTGTCAGCACGAACAGCGGAATCTCGGGCCGGAACACCTTTCTCGGATGCGGCTCGAAGGTCAGCACCAGCGCCGGCGCGCCGCGCCGGCGGGCCTCGGCCAGCGCGCGTTCCAGCACGGCCTGGTGGCCGCGGTGCACACCGTCGAAATTGCCGATCGCCACCACGCCACCCCGCAAATGGGCAGGCAGCGGCGAGATGGCAGAAACGCGTTCGAAGGCTTCCGTCATTTCGGGGCTTGCGTCATTTCGAGGCTTCCGTCATCGAGCGAGCCTACTGCAGTCTCGGAATGACCGCGACCGGCCGGTAGCCATGCCTTTCCAGAAAGGCGATCAGCCTGGCCGGATGCGGTTGTAGCGGATCGCCGTAGTCGCGGGCATGGATGCCGCCCGACACGTAGAGCACGTCGAAGCCATTGTCGGCAGCGCCCTTGATGTCGGTCATCATGCCGTCGCCGATAGCCAGCACGTCCGAGCGCTCGACCGGGCGGCCGAGCAGGTCGGCGATCTCCTTCATCGCGACGTCATAGACCGGGGCATAAGGTTTTCCGGCGATCAGCGTGCGCCCGCCGAGCTGGGCATAGTCGCGGGCCAAGGCCCCGGCGCACCAGATCATCCGCTCGCCGCGCTCGACCACGATATCGGGATTGGCGCAGATGAAGGGCAGGTTCCTGGCGCGCAGCCGCCGCAGAAGATCGGCGTAGTCCTCCGGCTTCTCGACCTCGTCGTCGAACAGCCCGGTGCAGACCACGCCGGACGCCTCGAACTCCTCGACCAGCTCGACATCAAGCCCGTCATAGAGCGTGAAATCGCGATCGGCGCCAATGTGGAAGATCTTTCGCGGCCCCTCCATGATCAGGTCGCGGGTCACGTCACCGGAGGTGACGACGCGGTCATAGGCCGCAGAGGGAACGCCGATCGCATTCATCTGCGCCACCACATCGGCGCTGCGCCGCGGCGAATTGGTGATCAGCACGACAGGTATCTTCGCCTCGCGCGCGGTGCCCAGCGCCAGAGCCGCGGCCGGAAAATGCCGTTCGCCATTGTGGACCACACCCCAGACGTCGCACAGGATGGCACAATAGGCTCCCGACAAATCCGCGAGCGAGCCGATGATATCGGGCGAGTCCGCCATATCGTTTCCCAAATCATGATGGTTGCGAGCGTCGCCGCCGACGTCCGCCGCGGCAAGGATCCACCGCGGCAGGTTCGCATTAACCGAAGCACTTGACCCTGTCACCAGCTTTCACATTTTTCAGGATTGCCCTGGTTTCAGGATTGCCTTGGCACTGACGAAGGCAAGCGCGCAAGCCGCTCTTGCCGAGAACTCCCCATTCTGAAGGCTTCGGCGGCCGGTCCAGCCGCGCGCAGCAATGCCGGCATCGGCGGCGTGGTTAACGAGCCTTGAAAAAGCAAGCCGATCTTGGATGTTTTTCAGCAATCTGAAATTTAAGGATTGATGGCATCTTTCGCCGACTAGGGGTTTTGGCGAGGGGCTGAAGACAATGATCCGAAATTCGGTAGGGACCGGCGTGGCAACTATACGCTGATGACGGTCATCACGATGGTGCCACTGATGGGCGGAGTGGCGCTCAGCGTCGATTACTCGGAACTGCTGCGCCAGAAGCACGCCACGTTGAACGCTTTGGACGCCGCCGGCCTCGCCACGGCTCAGCAGGTCGTCTCCGGCGCAACCGACGACGCCGCCAGGGCCTACGCCAAGACTTTCTTCGAAACCAATCTCGGCCCCGTCGATCCGGCCAACACGTCGCTTACCGTCACCCTGCCCAACAGCAATGCGGGTGGCGGCACGTTGAAGCTCTGCAGCGCCCTTACCTATCACCCCTATTTTCTGCCGGCCGCCGCCATGCTGCTGGGCGGCGGGACCACCAGCGGCGCTACAACTTTCACGGATTGCTCGGAAATCCGTCTCAAGAACACGCTGGAAGTCGCTCTGGTGCTCGACAATTCCGGCTCGATGAACGAACTCGGTTCCGGCACCGGCGCGAGGCGAATAGACCTGCTGAAGACTGCCGCCAAACAGCTTGTCGATACGCTGGCGCTGCAGGCACAGCAGATGAAGCAGGTCAGCAAACCGGTGCAGTTCTCCCTGGTGCCGTTCGCTGCTTCGGTCAATGTCGGTCCCACCCATGACCAGGACAGCTGGATGGACCAGGATGGCATCTCCCCGATCCAGCATGAGGATTTCGACTGGACGAAGATGACCGCCGCCAACGATCCGGACATATACGCCGAGAAGCTCAACGGCGTCTGGTACAAACGCGGCAACCGGCTGGGGCGACACCGAGGATCAGCCACTGACCCGCTTCAGCCTCTACGCCGACATCACCGTCGAGTCCGGCCGCGAAGAAGTGCCTAACACGAAACAGTATATCTGCGACACCTATAACAAGAAAGGTAACTGCAGCAGCGGCCACTGGACCACCCCGGAATATATCTACACCACCAGCCGCTATGCAAGTTGGCAGGGTTGCGTGGAGGCGAGGCCGCACCCGTATAACAACGACGACACGACGCCTGATACCGCCACACCTGCCACGCTGTTCGTGCCGATGTTTGCGCCCGACGAGGCCGGCACGCTCTGGCTCGATTTCAACCGCGACGGCGCTAACGACGTGATCTATCTGAACCATGGTTACGGCAACAACTGGTGGGCCGACTGGCCTTACACCGACAGCCCAACCGCTTCGCAGCGGCAGTCGGACATGCGCAAATATTTCCTGGTCAAGCCTTACGGCTCGAAGTCGGCTCCCTGGGGCGACGGCCCAACTTCGTCCTGCACGACCAACCCGATCACGCCGCTCAAAGACGTGACTCAGCTTGCCCAGAAAGAGGAGATCGACAACGCCATCGACGCCATGGCGCCGAACGGCAACACCAATGTGCCGGAAGGCCTTGCCTGGGGCTGGCGGACGGTGTCGAGCAACGAACCTTTCACTGCGGGCCGGCCGAACACTGAAAGAGGCAACGACAAAGTGGTCATCGTGCTGACCGACGGCGCCAATACCTACAGCGCCGTCAGCGACAGCGGCTACGCCAATAACAGGTCGACCTATGCCGCTTACGGTTACACCGGCCTGACATATCCGGGGTCTGGAAGCGTGACGCGGCTGTTCATGAACACAAGCACCGACATCGGCAAGACGACCTACACGGGCGCCAACTACACCGCCGCGCTGGACGAGCAGATGCAGACCCTTTGCGGCAACGCGAAGAAATCGAACGTTCTCGTCATGACCGTTGCGCTCGACCTGTCGACCACCGATGCCGGTGACAAGAAAGCACTCGACGCGCTGAAGGCCTGCTCCTCGGACTCGCGCTTCCGCAAGGATCCCACCGATCCGACCAAGCCGGCCAAGCTGTTCTGGAACGCGACCGGGGCGACGCTGTCGGACAATTTCAGGGAAATCGCCAACGAATTGTCGAACCTGCGCATCGTCGGCTGAAGGGGGTGGGGTCGGCTGAAGGGGGCGCAAGCGCCCGGAAATGACAGGCTGGCGGAACAGCGCCCCCTCTGTCCTGCCGGACATCTCCCCCACAAGGGGGGAGATCGGATGTCGGCACGGCTTTCGCCAATCTCCAACGCCGCAGAAGAGGCGAGGCGCAGAAGCTGCCGATCTCCCCCTCGTGGGGAGATGCCAAGTTGTGGCAAGGGGCAGGCCAGAGGGGGGCGCGGAAGGATCGCGGCCGAACAGGTTGTTTGGGCCGCTGCATTCTTCGGCTGTTAATGCCGCTTCCGCCTACATCGGCCGCCGGTCCGGCTGCGCCCGCTCCGGTTCGACCAGCCTGCGATAGAGATGCCACGTCGCATGGCCAAGCACAGGCATGACGACAGCGAGCCCGGCAAACAGCGGGATCGAGCCGATGACCAGCAGCACGGCGACCATCAGGCCCCACAGCGCCATCTGCAGCGGGTTTGTCATCACCGCCCGTGCCGAGGTCTCGATCGCCGAGACCGCGCCGACATCACGGTCGAGCAGCAGCGGGAAAGCGACGACGGTCGTCGCCAGCACGATCGCGGCGAAGACGAAGCCGGCCGCATTGCCGAGCAGGATCAGCGTCCAGCCTTTGGGCGTTGTCAGCACCTCGCGCACAAAGCCACCGATCGAGGCCGGCGGCTGAGCGCCGAACAGGCTGGAGTAGATCGATTGCGCGGTGAACAGCCAGAGCAGGAACAGTGCCACCAGCATGATGCCGATGACCGCGATCGCCGGCAGCGCCGGCGAGTGGCGCACCTCGAGGGCGTGCCACCAGGACGTGTCCATGCCGAGCTCGCGGCGGCGGCTGATCTCGTAGAGGCCGATCGCGGCGAACGGTCCAAGCAGGGCGAAGCCGGAAATCAGCGGGTAAAGGAGCTGGATGGCGTAGGCGCCGGATGTCGTCCACTGCGCCAGGATCAATCCGACCACCGGATAGATCAGGCACAGGAAGACGTAATGCGATGGCTTTGCCCAAAAATCCTCGACGCCGAGCCGCAGCACATCGATCAGGTCCGCCGTGGTGATGCGGCGCACCCTGGGCTGCACGTGCATCCCACGCGCGTCCGACATGACATGAAAGCTGGCCATACCCATTCTCCCGTATTCAGGGGGCGGCCACCGCCAGGATGGCCGCCCGTAGCTGCCACTTCAAGAGCGATGGCATGATAGCCGAATTCGATGTGCTTGTCGCGAATCGGGTGGGATTGAGCATGCGCGGCGCGGCACAGGCCGTGTTCGTGCCGCGCCGCTGGCGTGTGCTAGACACCAAATCGTTCAATCACCTCGGCCAGCGGAACGTGGCCAAGGCAGGCACCCGAACCCGCCGGCGTTTCGCCGTCCTCAATGGCCTGCGCGTACCGCACGTCCGGATTGCTTTCGATCCGACGGCGCAGCGCTGCCAGCCTGGGATAGGCGGCGCCGTCGACCGCCTGGTGGAACTCCGCCCAACGTGCCACGCCGATCAACGTGGTATCGGCCAACGTCAGGCGGTCGCCGACCAGAAAGTCGGTGTCGCCGATCATCGCCTCAAGCCGGTCGTGGCGTTCGGCAACGGCCTGGCGGCCGAAGTCACGCAAGGTCGCCAGCAGGGCCGGTTCGGCCGATTCCATTTCATAGGCAGCCCAGAGCGGGGTGAAAGCGGCGGTGAAACCGGTGTTCACGAAAGCCATCAGCTGATGCATCCGGTCGGCTTCCGGCGAGCGCGGGTCGAAGCTGATGCGACGTTGCGTGTCGCGGGCTTCGAGCCA
Organism: Mesorhizobium sp. WSM4817; assembly: GCF_055811135.1. NCBI lineage: Bacteria > Pseudomonadati > Pseudomonadota > Alphaproteobacteria > Hyphomicrobiales > Phyllobacteriaceae > Mesorhizobium > Mesorhizobium sp. WSM4817. Next base: position 15,153 of record NZ_JBVVQQ010000019.1, read on the forward strand.
AGCGGCAATCGCCATGGTCTCGGTGAGCACTCTGCCTTCGTCGGTGATCATCACCGGCGTTTCCTGACGGCCGTTGATGCGGGCATAGGCGTCGTTCTTCATTTCGGTGAGCATGTCGACGCGGCACAGGCGGTAGGGCTGTCCGAGGCGTTCAAAAGCAGCGACGAGCCCCATCGAACTTCCCGCCGGGACGCCGTAAAGGAGGATAGGTTCCATTTCTTTGTCTCTTCCATGTTCAGGGATCACGCTGCGCAGCGAAGCTTGACCCTAAACGCTGGTCGCCCCATGTAAATTACGCACTATTTTGTAACCAGGATCCGCCATGAAAGATGTCGTCTCAAGCTGCCCGATCGAAGAGGCCATGCGTGTGCTCAGCGGTCGCTGGCCGACCTTGCTGCTCTACTATCTGAAGGACGGGACCAAGCGCTTCAGCGACCTGAGGCGTGACAACCCGACCGTGTCGCACCGCATTCTGGCGCTGGAACTGCGCAAGCTGGAGGAAGCCGGGATCGTGCGGCGAACGGCGCATGCCGGCTATCCGCTACGCGTCGACTATGATCTCACGGCAGCGGGTCTCAAGCTTGTGCCGCTCATCGACGCCCTGGGCGACTGGTGGGAAGCTACCGAGGACGATCGGGCCGGCCGGGTCTCATCGGCGCCAAGGCTCGTGGCGGCTGAGTAAGCAGTGGGGAAAATCTGACGATTGCAACTATACGTTGTGCAACTGCTTGGGTGGAATCAGCCGACCGGGCCGAATACCTCAGGGAGCGCGCAGCGCCAAACGTTGTCTACTGGCCAACACCTGCGGTTACCAAACAACACACGTGGTAACCCTCCTATCACTAAATCACGTTTTTGGTGATTGTCACTTGAAATCCCCTCAATCACTTGTTAGGTGATTGAGGGGAGAATCATATGAAGACCGCGCAATACAAGCTGATCCTGAGCCGCGCTGGCGAACGCGCCATAGACATGACTTTCGCGGCTTATGCCGTCATGCACGACATCCTGGATCGCACCGCCTCTAACCAACGCACCAACACGTTTGAACTCCAGAAGCTCGCCTATGAAGCGATCCGCGCCGAGACGGGCCTGCCGGCGCGACTGGTGACCAATGGCATTCGCGAATACGCCTCCGGCGCCTGGTCGCCCGACCGGCTGCCGCTTGACGACAAGCTCATGTCCTTCAAGGGCGTCGACAAGGTTTCGATTTCTACCGTTGAGGGGCGTGTGATCGCGGGATTCCTGGCCACCGGCTACTCCGATAGCCAGGAGAAGGCGCAACTTTCCCATCTCGTACGGGATAACGGGGCCTATCTGCTCACCGTTCCGCTGTCGGCGGACATGCAACACAGGGAGATCGAAGCCATGCAGACCGAATCCATTTCCGGGCGCGTTTCGCGCCTCGCCGCCGGCCTGGTCGCAACCGTGATCGACGGCCTTGAGAAGAAGGCTCCCGAGGCGGTGGCCGAACAAGCGATCCGCGAGATCGACAAGGCCGCCGACGAGTTGAAATCCAACCTCGCAGCGCTTATCGCCGAGCGCAAGCGCTACGCCCTGCAGAAGGACGACCTGACCGAGGAACGCGAGGGGCTGGACCAGAATATCCGTGTCGCCCTGCAAGAGGGCCGCGAAGACCTCGCACGGGCCGGTATTGGCCGTCAGGACGACATCGACGCGCAGGCCGCCTCTATCGACAAGCTGATCCAAGATGTTGATGTGCGCATTGACGAAGCGCGAGGCGCGCTGAGCGCCGCAAGTGCGGCCCGCCGCGATTCCGAGGAGCGGGTGAAGATAGCGCGTCGCGCCCGCGAGGCGCAGAACCCGGGCACGGCAGGCAACGCTGGCGGCGGGTTCCGCAAACCCGCACCGGAGGATCGCATTGCGGCCGCGCTTTCCAGCGTGGCGCGGCTGACCGACCTGCCCGCTGGCAAGCCGCGCGACAACGATCTTGTCGAACTCGAAGAATTTGGGCGCCAGCGCCGCATTGACGACCGGCTGGCGGCTCTGCGCAGCGAACTCAAGGGTAAGAAGTAGCGCCGATGGCAGAAATTCTCCACGCGCCGGCGCTCTATCTCTATCCATTGCTGGCAGGGATGTTGCTGGGTGTCCTGCAGATCGTCCTGTTCTTTGTTGGAGCCGGGCATTTTGACCATGGTAGCGGCGAAGACGGCGCGGTCGACCACCTCCTCGACGCCACACATCTGGGCGACGTATTCGATTGGTTGAATTTCGGTCGGGTACCCTTCGCCATCCTGATACTGCTTCTGCTGGTCACGTTCGGCATGGTCGGCATCATGCTGTGGCAGATCTTCCCGGCCTTGCCGGCGTGGAGCTACGCTTTTGGCGCGGCGCCGGCGGCGGTGATGGTCACGAAGATCACCGGCGGCTGGATCGCTCATCTCCTGCCGCAGGACGAGAGCTACGCCGTCAACCACGATCATCTGGTCGGGCGTCGCGGCACGGTCACGCTCGGGCCGCTGGACGACGGTCGGCCCGGCTCGATCCGAGTGCGCGATGAGCATGGCGAATTGCATACGCTGCGGGCGCGGCCCGCAGACGCGGGAATGAAAATCGAGAAAGGCGCCTTAGTCGTGGTGGTGAAAGCCGCCGAGGGACCTGGTCGTGTCTGGCTGGTAGTGCCGTTCGAGGAGCACATCTAGCCAGAGCTTTGGGCAAAGCTGAACATCAAACACTTTCAAATCTGGGGGCAAGTTATGGACAATATGGTTCAATTTCTGATCTGGGTCGGCATCGTTCTCTTCGTGATCGCGGTGATCGGCTTTGTGCTCGGGCGGCTCTACCAGCGCGCCGAACGTGACGAGGCCTTCGTGCGTACCGGCGTCGGCGGCCGCAGAGTGGTCAAAGACGGCGGCGCGCTGATCCTGCCCATCTTGCATGCGCTGGCGAAGGTCAAGCTCAACACCGTCAAGCTGGTGGTCGACCGCCGCCGCGAGGACGCCTTCATCACCTCTGACCGCATGCGCGTCGACATCCGTGCCGAGTTTTACGTACGCGTCGACGGCACGGATGACGGCATCGGCCTCGCTGCGCAGACACTGGGCGACCGTGTCAACGACCCGAAGGCAATCCAGGATCTGGTGGAAGCCAAGCTGGTCGACGCGCTGCGCTCCGTCGCCGCGCGCAACACCCTCGATCAGCTGCATGAGAATCGCTCGGACTTCGTTAAGGCGGTGCAGGACGCAGTCGAGACCGATCTGCGCTCGAACGGGCTGGAGCTGGAATCGGTGTCGTTGACGGGCCTCGACCTCGCCGCGTGAGTTCTTCAACGAAACCAACGCCTTCGACGCCGTCGGTTTGGCCAAGCTGACAACCATCACCGAACAGCGCCGCAAGGAGCGCAACGAGGTGACGCGGAAGACCGAAGTGGCGATTGCCGAGCAGGACCTGAACGCCTCGCGCGAAAAGTACGCGTTGAAGCGGCAAGAGGAAGAGGCGCGGCTGGAGCAGGAGCGCGACGTAGTCTCCAAGCAGGCCTCCACCCGCTCCGAAATGGCCAAGGCCGAGGAAGCGGCGAAGCTCGCCGAACAGGCCGCCCAGATCGCGCGCGAACGCGAGATCGCCGAGCATGCGGCGGAAGCGCAGCGCGCCAAGGAAGAGGCGCGCATCAACTCTGAGCGCGAGGTTGAATTGTCGCGCCAGAATATGGCGGTGGCCATCGCCAAGAAGAGCCAGGAAACCAGCCAGGCTGAAGCCAAGGCCCGCGAGGCCGAGGCGCTGACGGTTGCGGCTGAAGAAAAGGTGCAGACGGCGCGCGAACGCGAAATCGCCGACCGTGCCAGGCAGATCGCCGTTCTGCAAGCACAGGAAGCGGCGGAATCTGAGGCTGTGTCGGTGACAGTTGGCGCGAGCGCCGAAAAGGCAGCGGCGGAAGACCGCGCCGAGGCGGCGCTGGTAGAAGCCCGCGCGGCGGCGGAAGCGATGAAGGTCCGCGCCGAAGGCGTGATCGCGGAAGGCGAGGCGGAGGCCGCGACCATCCGCGCGACGAACGAAGCGCGCAACCTGCTCTCCGACCGGCTGATCCAGCTTGAACTGACGCAGGCGCGGATCACCATGCTGCCGGAAGCATTAAAGGCGCTGATGGAGCCGGCGAGCCGTATCGATAGCATCCGCGTGTTCGACACGGCGGGATTTTCGGGCGGTCGCTCGGGCGGCGAAGGCGGGCGTTCGGGCCTGGGCGATCTGGCCGATCAGTTGCTGAAGTTCACCGGCAACAAGTCTCTGATCGACGCGCTCCTGAAGGAAGCCGGCATCGCCGGCGCCGGTGGCTCTCTGAAGGATCTGGTCTCGACGCGGCCGCGGGAAACGGATGCTGACGGGGCCGGTCTGTTCGAGGAGGCAGACGGGGCGGACGACGAGCTGGTCGCCCCCCTGCCGGGGATACCGAGGGCCTGAACTGCCCGAGCGCTGATTTGATCGGGCCTGGAACAATCCACGCCCGATCTATTTGCCAGCCAGGATCGCGTTTATGTCAGGCAGGCCGCCTTGCCGCCACCGTGCTGCCCACCGGCGAAGGCGCCGGCGCTGCTGTCGACGTGGGATGGCCGCGCGGGCGCGGCACCCTGATGGCTCATGGCTGGCTTGAAGCGGCGATCACGGGATAGTCGGTATAGCCGGCGGAGCCGCCACCATAGAGCGTCGCCTGATCGAACACGGCCAGCGGCGCGCGCGTCTGCAGCCGTTCCACAAGATCGGGATTGGCGATGAACGGTCGCCCGAAGGCGAACAGGTCCGCCTTGCCGTCGGCAAGCCGCGACCCCGCGAGCTCAAGGTCATAGCCGTTATTGGCGATATAGGTGTTGTTGAAGCGCCGGCGGAGTGATCCGAAGTCGAACGGCGCGACATCGCGCGATCCGCCCGTGGCGCCCTCGACGACATGGATGTAGACGATGCCCAAAGCATCGAGTTGATCGACGATATAGTCAAACTGCGCCTGGGGAGCGCTGCTCGAGACGCCGTTGGCGGGCGAGATGGGCGAAATCCGGATGCCGGTGCGCTCAGCGCCGATCTCCTCGACCACCGCAGTCGCAACCTCCAGCATCAGCCGGGCGCGGTTCTCGACCGATCCGCCATAAGCATCCGTGCGGAGGTTCGCGCCGTCCTTGGCGAATTGGTCCAGCAGATAGCCGTTGGCGCCGTGAATCTCGACGCCATCGAAGCCGGCCTCGATGGCGTTCGCAGCTGCTTTGCGGAAATCCTCCACGATGCCCGGCAATTCATCCAGTTCGAGTGCGCGGGGCTCCGAAACGTCGACAAAGCCGTTGCCGACGAAGGTCTTGGTCGCGGCCCGGATCGCCGAGGGCGCGACGGGGGCGGCGCCGTTCTCCTGCAGATCGACGTGCGAGACGCGACCGACATGCCAGAGCTGCAGGAAAATCCGCCCGCCCTTGGCGTGCACGGCGTCGGTGACCTTGCGCCAGCCGCCGATCTGCGCCTGGGTGTAGATGCCGGGCGTGTCCTGGTAGCCCTGTCCCTGCTGCGAGATCTGCGTGGCCTCGGAAATCAGCAGGCCGGCCGACGCGCGCTGGCCGTAGTACTGCGCGGCGAGATCGCCTGGAACGAAGCCCGGGCCAGCGCGATTGCGCGTCAGCGGCGCCATGACGATACGATTGGAGAGGGTCAGCGAGCCGAGAGTATAGGGCTCAAACAGCGTTGTGCTTGTCATAGGTCACCTTTGTTTGTCCCCGCCGCGGCGGGTCGTCTATCGAAACGGGATCGTTGGTGCTCAGGCGACCGTGCGGTACCGCTCGGCGGGATGTTCGTTCCGATAGTTCGGAAGCATGGCCTGGCGTGCGGCCTGAAGCGCGTCCCACTGCCCGGCATCGGGTAGCGGCGGGATGGTCACCAGCTCGCGGCGGTCGAAGCCGACCAGCGCCGCATCCACCAGATCGTCGACCTCCATCACGTTGGAAAGCGTGTTGACGTCGGCGCCGACATGTCCCCAGATCTCCGTTCGCGTCGTGGCGGGAAGCACGGCCTGGACGTAGACACCCTTCGGCGCGAGCTCGAGGCTGAGTCCCTGCGACAAAAACAGCACGAAGGCTTTGGTTGCGCCGTAGACCGTCATGCCGAACTCCGGCGCCAGGCCGACGACGGAGCCGATGTTGACGATCGCACCTTCGCCGGCCGCCGCAAGACGCGGGGCAATGGCGCTGGCAAGCCGCAGAAGCGCGGTCGTATTGAGCGCAACCAGCCGCGCTACGTCATCGGTGCTCTGCTCGATAAAACTTCCGCCGATGGCCGTTCCGGCATTGTTGAGGAGAATTCCGATGCTGGCGTCCTCGCGCAGCCTCGTCTCCACCGCTGCAAGCTCGGCAGGCTGCGTAAGATCCGCCTGGATGATATCGATCGCCACGCCGTTTTCCTGACTTAGACGGGCCGCCAAGGCCTCCATTCGTGCCTTGTCACGGGCAACCAGCACGAGGTCGTGCCCGCGGCGCGCGAAGCGCTCGGCATAGGCGGCTCCGATGCCGGTGGAGGCGCCGGTTATGAGGACTGACGGAATGGTCATGGCATTGCTCTTTTCGCTGATGGACTCTATATTCATGACGATCATCATGAATGCAGGTAAATATGATACCCATCATGTAAATGTCAACGGCGCCGGCGGAGGATTTTGAAATGAAGGTCAGTCGGGAACAGATGGCGGAGAACCGCCGCCGAATTCTGGATGTTGCCAGCCGGCTGTTTCGCGACAAGGGGTTCGACGCGGTCAGCGTGGCGGAGGTGATGAAAGCCGCTGGGCTCACCCATGGCGGCTTCTATGGCCATTTCAGCTCGAAGGACGACCTGATCGCCCAAACCCTTGCCCATGTCATCGCCGCAGACTCAAGCGGAGGGGGCGACCTTCGCGCCTATGCAGATGCCTATCTTTCGCCCCGGCATCGCGACAATGCCGCCGGTGGTTGCCCGACAGCGGGCCTTGTTGCGGACATCCGCCATCAGACCCCGGCTGCACGCTCGGCCATGACCGAAGGCCTTCGCTCGCAGATCGACCGTATCGGCAAGACGCTGCCGGAGTTGGATCCGGCAGACAGACGCCGCACAGCGATCGGATGCTGGGCAGCGATGGTGGGGGCAGTGATCCTCGCCCGGGCTATCGACGATCCCGCGCTTTCGGATGAAGTTCTGGAACAGACGCGTGCCTGGATCGATACCGGGATCAGCCAGGTGTCTGCCAGATAGCCCGCCAGGAGCGCCCTTGAGCAATGCGGCTACCGGGGTGGTTGGGCGGCAAGCTTGGAGAATATCGCGCCGCAGCGCGCATCAGCGGGGTTCGCGGACGGCTAAGGCGGCAGCGAACGAGATTTCTGAACGCCTGCCCGGCAAAAGCCACTATTGCCGCTATGTCAGGCAGGCATGACGCTCACCGACACCGCCAATCAACCATCCCTAGAACCCCGCTCTGACGAAATGCGCCCGACGCCAAACAGGCGAATGCTGCTTAGAGCTGCCGGCCTTGCCGCACTGGCCGGGCTTGCCGCTTGCGCCACTGTGCTGCCCACCGGCGAAGGCGCCGGGGTCTCCGCCTCCGCCGTCGGCACGCTGGCGGGCATCCGCGCCTCAGCCGGCCTCGAACCGCTTGTTCCCGACCGTCAGCTCGAACAGGCAGCCCTGCAGCAGTCCGGCTATATGGCGCGCGGCGGCCGCATGACCCACTCGACCGGCTGGGGCAAGGGATTTGCTTTGCGCGTCAAGGGCAACGGCATTGCCGGTGCTGCCGCCGAAAACATCGCCGAGGGCCGTTTCGATCAGCAGAAGCTGTTCGACATCTGGATGCATTCGGCCGGCCACCGCCGCAACATGCTCGACCCGCGCTTCACCCGCTTCGGCCTGGCCTATGTGCGGGACGGCCGCGACAGCTCGCGGCGTTACTGGAGCCTTGTCCTGGGCAAATAGCAACGCGGGCACAGGGCAATCCGCGCTGGCGGCAATGCCGCCTTGGCTGAGGAGATCATGGTCGACCCGTCAATCCATGGGTTCGCCACTGAGCATTTTCTCGATGTCAGGGGCCGAAACCGGCTCGCTGAAATGATAGCCCTGCATTTCATCGCAGTTGTTCTTGCGCAAGAAGGCAACCTGATCGTCCGTCTCGACGCCCTCGGCAATGACCCTCAGATTCAAATTTTGACCCAATGATATTACGGCGCTGGCGACAGCCTGGTCGTTTTCGTCAGCAGCGATATCGTTGATGAACGACTTGTCGATTTTCAGCCGCGCCACTGGAAAGGTCTTGAGCGCACTGAGGCTGGAGTAGCCTGTTCCGAAATCGTCGATCGAGATCTGAACGCCCAGGTTTTGCAGCTGGTTCATCGTTGCGACCGCCAGGTCGATATCCTGCATGATCAGGCTTTCGGTCACCTCCAGCTCGAGATATCTGGCCTCCAGACCGCTGACTTTCAGGGCATCGGCGACGCGGCCGATCAGGTTCTTTTCCCTGAATTGCCGCGTCGACACATTCACGCAGACGGTCATCGGCGGCAGGCCGGCATCCTGCCATGCCTTGTTCTGCCGACAGGCCTCGTGCAGGACCCAATCGCCGATCGGCACGATCAGACTTGTCTCCTCGGCCGTCGGAATGAAGGCGTTCGGTGCCATCATGCCCCGCGTCGGATGATTCCAGCGAAGCAACGCTTCGACGGCAAAGACGAGGCCCGACCGAAGGTCGACCTGCGGCTGATAAAACAGCGCGAATTCCGAACGGGCCAGGGCGTTACGCAAGTCCTCCTGAAGCACGAATTTCTCATGCGCTCTGGTGTTGAATTCGGGAGCGTAGAACTGGAAATTGTCGCGGCCGAATTCCTTGGCGCGATACATGGCCGCATCGGCATTGGCCAGCAGCGTGTCGGGGTTGGTCCCATCCTTAGGGTAGCTGGCGATGCCGATACTGGCCGTCGCCCTCAGCCGATGTGCTCCGAGCTGAACCGGCTCTGCAATCGCCGCCCGAATTGTTTGCAGGGTCTCGGAGATGAGATCGACATTCGTCGGTTGATCCAACAGAACGACGACGAATTCGTCGCCACCAAGCCGCACGACCGTATCGGTCGCCCTTACGCGCTCGACGATACGGCCGGCTACGGTCTTCAACAGCTCGTCCCCGGCATTGTGGCCAAGCGTGTCATTGACGAGTTTGAAATTGTCCAGATCGATGAACACCACCGTCACCCAGCGATCGTATCGCTGCGCGTAGAGGATCGCCTGCGAAAGCCGGTCCTCGAGCAGAGCGCGATTGGGCAGTCCGGTCAGCACATCATGGTTGGCCATGAAGTGGATCCGATCTTCGGCCAGCTTGCGCTCGATGGCGATCCCGGCAATACGCGTCGTGAAATCGATGAGCCGGGTCTCGGCCGCGGTCGGCTCGCGCACGGTCATCGAGTACATGGCAAAGGCGCCCAGCACAGCGCCCTGGTGCGACAGGATCGGGGTCGACCAGCACGAACGGTAGCCATAGGCCGCCGCCAATTCGCAGTGATCGTGCCAAAGCGGGTCGTGCATGATGTCCGCGACAATGACTGGCTCGCGCCGGTAGGCAGCGGTTCCGCAGGATCCCATTTTGGGGCCGACGGCGATCCCGTCGATGGCGCTCGTATAGGCCTTTGCCAAGCTCGGCGCGGCGCCGTGCCGCAAGTGGCTGCCATCCTTGTCGAGCAACAGGACGGAACCGAATATCCCAGTCAACTGAGACTCGGCGAGGCGCATGAGGCAGTCGAGCACATCTTCGAGCGGGGCGCTCGTCGCGATCATTTCCAGTATCTGCGCCTGCCCGTCTCGAAGGGTGTCCGCTTGCTTGCGGGCGGTGATGTCGTGGGCGATGCCGACCAGACCGAAGATATCGTTTTGAACATTGCGCAACGGCACCTTCGTCGACGAAAACCATTTGCCGGCGCCTGACGCATCGACAACGAACTCTTCCTCATCGATCATCGGCTGTCCGCTGCGCAGCACGCCTTGCTCGATGGCGCGAAACTTCTGCGCAAGGTCGGGGGCATGAAGATCGGAATCGGTCAAACCGATCATGTCACTGGTTTTGGCCTTGCCGCTGTCGGAAGCAATGGCCCTGTTGGCGACGACGAAGCGGCTTTCGGTGTCCTTCACCCACAGGTAGTCGGGCACCCAGTCGATCAGCGTTTGCAGCGAGATGCGCTCGTCGACGATCAGGCGATTGGCGGTGAGTTCCGTTATGTCCTCATGCGTGGCCACCCATCCGCCGTCAGGCATCGGCTGATGGCATATCTGAATTGTCCGGCCGTCGGTGAGATTGGCGGTCCAGTTTCTCAAAGTCGTGCCCGAATTGACCGCTCGGGCGAATGCGAGATAAGCGTCGCTGGCCATCGCGGATGTCCCGGCAGCGATGCGGCGTTCGACGATTTCGCCCAGCGTCCGGCCGGGGCGCAAGTGTTCGGGCGCGATGCGGTAAATTTCCGCATAGCGGCGGTTGCACAGGATCAGCCGTTCAGCGGCGTCGAAAAAGCAGATGCCTTGCGAGATGTTGTCGATCGCCGTCTCGAATCGCAGCGCCTGTTGCTCGAGTGTTGCGATCGTAGCCCTGAGTTCGCGCTCGAGCGTCTCGTACGAGGAGCCCGCCAGTTTCGCCAGCGTGGCAAGCTCGGTCGATTCGGGCGCCTGGGCGGCTTGCCTCGATGATTTCGTGACCAAACACAGTTCCTCCGGTTCGGCGCCTGGCGCAAAGCAAGGAAAGCTCGCTGCAAGCTAAGCGACCGCATAGTGGTCCAGATATACTAATGGCATGTGAACCGGGTCGATGCCGGGGCATGGCGCAGTTCTTGCCTTCTCCCCTTGTGGGAGAAGGTGGATCGGCGCGCAGCGCCGAGACGGTTGAGGGTGCTGGCCGGAGCGCTGTCGGTTCCAAGCTGGAGCACCCCTCATCCGGCCGCTTCGCGGCCACCTTCTCCCACAAGGGGGCCCACAAGGGGAGAAGGTGGAGCCAATCTCGTGCAGGCCCATCGCACATGATGGCCGATCCTGCCGGTGAAAATCTCGACGGGCGGTTCGGCGCGCTGCGCCGGTCCCAGAGGTCAGTCCAAAGACTCGGCATTGTGCCAGAAGCCGGCAAGTGTGCATGGCAGCCCATCATGAACGATTGCGAATGAGCATGGTGACCACGAAGAAAGCGCCGACCGAACTGGTGATGATGCCGATCGGCAGTTCCTGCGGCGGCAGCAGCGTGCGCGCCAGAAGGTCACTTGCTAGCAGCAGCACCGCTCCGAAGAGGGCGCAGCTTGCAATCAGGCGCAGATGCAACGGGCCGGCCAGGGGCCGGGACAGATGCGGGATCATCAGCCCGACGAAACCGATGACACCTACGACCGAGACCAGGATCGCCGTCGAGAAGGCAGCGACGAGAAACGCCGTCCTGCGCATCCGCACAACCGGCACGCCGAGGCTTTCGGCAGCATTCTCGCCGGCCAGGAAGGCGTCGAGCTTGCGATGGTTCCACAGGCCATAAGCAAGAATGGTGCACGCGCCAAGAGCAGCCAGCCCGACATTGTCCCATCGCGCTAGGCCGAGCCCGCCCATGGTCCAGAACAAAACCGAGTGAGCGGCGCGCTGGTCTCCGGCGAAGACGAGATAGTTGGTCAGGGCGATGAACATGAACGAGACGGCAAGCCCGGCCAGTATCAGCCGTTCGGGGCCTTGCCCCCTCACCCGCGAAACCAGCAAAAGCACGATGCCGGCGGCCAAAATGCCGCCGGTGAAGGCGGCAACCGGCAACGTCCAGATGCCGAAACGGTCGCCAAAAATGGTGATGACGGAAACAGCGCCGGCCGCGGCACCGGAGGACAGCCCGAACAGGAATGGATCGGCGAGATCGTTTCGGGTTACCGTCTGCAGCAGCGCGCCGATGACGCCCAGCCCTGCGCCGACACAGATCGCCATGATGGTGCGCGGCAGCCTGAGATCGACGACAATCTTGGCAACCGGGATCTTGGCGACCGGGATATTGCCGACTGAGCCGGGCACGAGGTCTCCGTCCAGCCCGGCCGCATGTCCGAGCGCAGCAATCACGTCGCTCAACGCTATGACTGTCGATCCATAGGCGATCGACAGCAGAGCAAGAGCGGCGATTGCTGCCGCTCCTGCTGCCATGGCCAATTCGAACGCCCTGTGGCGCAAGCTCAGAAGGCTTCCGGGTGCATCGCGCTGGCGATCTTGCCGATCGCCTCGATGTTAGCAGGTCCGGGCGTCAGCTCGGCATAGCGCAGCGCGACGAAGCGCTCGCTCCTGACCGCATCGGTCTCCTTCATTGCCGGATGGACTTTGAGGAAGTCGAGCAGTTTCCTGTAACCGCCGCCGTCCTGGTAGTCGAGCAGGATCAGGAACTGCGGATTGCGGGAAGCGACCGTTTCCCAGTCCGTGTTGCCCCAGTTCGTCTGCATGTCGGCCATGATGTTGTCGCCGCCGGCAGCGGCGATCATGGCGCTGGGGATCGCGAACTTGCCTGATGTGAAGGGTTTGTCTTCGCCGGAGTCGTAGAGAAACACCCGCGTCCGCTCGCGGTCGCCGGCCTTTGCCGTGATATCGGCGAGTTGCGCTTTCCAGCCTGAAACGAGTTTTTCCGCCTTGGCTTGCTTGCCGAAAATCCTGCCCAGCTTTTCGATGTCGCCGTAGAGCAGGTCCATCGAGGCGGCGGGGCGGTTGTTGTCGAGATGGACGCAGCTTTCCGTCAGCACCAGCGTCTTGACGCCGTGCGGCGCCAGCGTATCTGGCGTTACCTCGCCGCCCGGCTTCATACCGTAATACCAGCCGGCGAAGAAGAAATCGGGCTCGACCGCGACCAGGTTTTCGAGCGCCGGGTATTTCGGCGCAAGTTCAGGGATCGCGCCCTGCTTGGCCTTGAATTCCGGACCGACCTTGTACCATCCGGTGATGCCGGTCAGGCCGACGATCGACGGTTGCAGCCCCAGCGCGAAGGCCATCTCGGCCATGTTCATATCCTGGATGACGGCACGCTTCGGCGCGGCGTCGAACGTCAGCGGCGTACCGCAGCTGTCGACTGTTACCGGGAAAGCGAAGGCGGTCTGGGCAAGCAGCAGAGAGGCAAAAGACAGTGCGAGGCGTTTCACGGATGTTGCTCCTTGGTTAGATCAGAAGAGGCACGGTTCGGGACTTCGAACACCGTGAGTTCGCGGTCTTCGGTCGGATGGCGCAGCCGAAGCACGTCGACGCCGAAAATCTCGCGGATCAACTGCTTGGTCAGCGCCTCGCGCGGACCGGCGAGTGCCTGCAGCCGGGCCTCGTTCATCACCGCGACCCTGGTGGCAAATGGCGTGACCAGCGACAGATCATGCAGCACCGCCACGACGGTCATGCCAAGCTGCGATACGAGTTCGAGAAGTTCGCTGCGGGCGCGCGGATCGAGATGATTGGTCGGTTCATCGAGGAACAGGATTTTCGGCTCCTGGGCGATGGCGCGCGCCAACTGGGCGCGTTGCCGCTCACCACCCGACAGCGAGCCGATCGTGCGGCCGAGCAGCGGCAGCAGGCCAGTTCTGCGAAGCGCTTCGGCGACGACGTCGCGTTGCTCGCTCCTGCGTCGCCAGCCGGCATGCGGGACCCGCCCAAGTCCGACGTAGTCGATCACGGCAAGCCGCGGATCGGGCTGATCGGTCTGGCCGACGACCGCCATGTGCAGCGCCCGCTCGGCGGCCGGAAATGTCTCCAGCCGGCGTCCGGAAAATCTGACACCTCCCGCGCTCGGACGCAGCGTGCCGCATAGCATGCGCAGCAGCGTCGTCTTGCCGGCGCCGTTGGGACCGATGATGGCGAGGCGGTCTCCCGCCGCGACGGAAAGGCTGACCGCACTGACCAGGCGCTGGCCATTCGCCGTGGCGCTCAGTTCACGCGCTTCAAGAAGAGGCTGGCAGGCATCCAACTTACCGTCACTTTCTCAAATGGCGACGGAAGGAAGCTGGACCGGCCGACAAGACCGATGTCCACGTCTCCTCCCGGCACACCCCGTCCGGTCAACTCGTGCGATGGCAGGTCTCCTGGCTCGCGGGTCCTTGCGCCATCCTGCCTTCCCAGCCTTGGCCAGTGGCATTTCGGATTTTGCTCGCCGCTTACAGTTGCGGGGGCAGCCACGGCCTCGATCCGAAGATCTCACCGTGTTCCCTTTTCACCCCTCGCCTTTCGGCTTGGGGACCATCAGTCAGCCACCCTAGTTTTCCGCCAATCCCAGCGCAATAAATTTCCGGGTTCCGGAGTGCCCCGCGAGCAATGGTCTTGTCAGAACGAGCATACCGAATCTCGTAATGTAATAACGTTACTACTTAAAAGACAACGCCTGCGCCTGTCAACCCCTTCGCCCAACGCTTTCGGCTTGCCGATCACCGTCGCATTGCGCGGTGCGCAATTTCGATCAAACTGCCTCCACCAGTAAGCGATACCATGACCTGGCCAATGCGCAGTCCCACAGCGAGGAGCCATATGAACCCGACCGAGAAAGCGCTGTGGTTCGTCGAAAGCCATCTGCCGGAGGCCATCTCGCTCGACGATGTCGCCAACAGCAGCGGCGTGTCGCGCTTTCACGTGACGCGGGCTTTCGGCGCGGCGACCGGACGTTCGGTGATGGGCTACCTGCGTTCTCGCCGCCTGACCGAGGCGGCGCGCAGGCTCGCCGCCGGCGCACCGGACATCCTCTCGGTCGCGCTCGACGCCGGCTATGCCTCGCATGAGGCTTTCACCCGTGCCTTCCGCGACCAGTTCGGCACCACGCCGGAACTGGTGCGCGCGCAAGGCTCGCTCAAAAACCTCGATCTCGTGGAGCCGATCCTGATGGACCAGTCCTTCCTCACCAATCTCGAGCCGCCGCGTTTCGAAACCAGCCGGCCGTTCCTCATCGCCGGTCTCGGCGAGCGCTACAGCTGCGAAACCAGCGCCGGCATCCCGATGCAGTGGCAGCGGTTCGGCCCCTATATCGGCAACATTCCAGGCGAGGTCGGCGACGTCGCCTATGGCGTCTGCGTCAACGGCGACGATGCAGGCAATTTCGACTATATCGCCGGCGTCGAGGTGTCCGATTTTTCGGACCTGCCGAAGGAGTTTTCGCGCGTACGCGTGCCGATGCAGAAATACGCCGTGTTCGCCCATCGTGGCCACATCTCGACCATCCGCCGCACGGTCAACACGATCTGGAACAAATGGCTGCCGGCCTCCGGGCACAAGATTGCCGACGCGCCCGAATTCGAGCGCTACGGCCCCGAATTCGATCCGCGCAGCGGCAATGGCGGGCTGGAAGTCTGGATACCGGTCGGGTGAGGAAGGGCCAGTTTTCAACTTGTGTTGGAGACTAGTGTCGAGGCGCTCCGCCTTATCTTGCCTACTCCCCTTGTCCCACAAGGGGAGTAGGGAAAGACGCTACAACTCCAGGTTCCAGTTCTGGCCGACCAGATCCTTGCCGAAGGCGTGGTGGCGTTCCTGATTGGCCAGCTTGAACCCGGCCGCCTCGTAGATGCGGCGCGCTGAGGTGAGCACGTCGTTGGTCCACAGCGTCAACGTCTTGTAGCCCTTGGCACGGGCAAAGCGGATGCATTCCTCGACCAGCCGCCTGCCGATGCCGAGACCGCGCGCCGAGGGTTCGACGTAGAGCAGGCGCAGCTTCGCCACCGCGTCCGACTGGCGCACGACGAAGACCGAGCCGACGACTTCCCCTTCCCGCTCGGCGATCCAGCTGCGTTCCCATTTCGGATCGTAGGATTTGGCGAAAGCGCCGAGGATTTCGGCGACCAGCGCCTCATAAGTTTCGTCCCAGCCATATTCCTGCGCGTAGAGCAGGCCCTGGCGATGGATGATCCAGCCGATGTCGCCGACCTGCAAGGACCGCAGCATGTAAAGGACCTTGGGCTCTGCACTCTCGCCCAGTAGGTGCTGCACCGTCTGCATCGCCTTGACCAGCCTGTCCTGTTCCGGTGCGGAAAGCCGCTCGAGCAGGGCCGCGACCTGATCGTGCGAACCCTGGTTCAGCGGCGCGAACGCCGCTCTTCCCGCCGGCGTCAGCGCAATCGACGAGCGCCGCGCATCGGCTCGCGTCGCCACGCGCTCGACCAGACCACGCTCCTCGAATTTTTTCAGCAACCGGCTGAGATAGCCGGGGTCGAGACCGAGATCGCGCGCAAGATCGGTGGCGGTCAGGCCATCGCGATGCGCCAGTTCATAGAGCACCCGAGCCTCGGTCAGCGAGAAGGCGCTTTTCAGCAGCCCTTCATCGAGCAGCCCGATCTGGCGGGTGTAGAAGCGGTTGAAGCCCCGCGCCGCATCGATCCGCTCCCTGCCGGGTTGATGATGAATCGTCATGGCATCTCCTGCCAGCACAAGATCAACCATTTAGTTGACTTAGTCAAGTATCAGTTCGAAGCAGGCTGCGGCTGTCGATCAGCTCACTCAGCGCCTTGACTCTCGCCAGCCACCGGCTTATCTCACCGCCACGTTAGCACTCGCCATTGGTGAGTGCTAAGCGTAGGTCCGGCGCCGCCGGGCTTATAGGTTTGTCCGGCGCCGCCGGACGGAGGAACTATTCTCACCATTCTCACCGAGGAATAAAAAATGGCAAAGTCGAAGTTCCGCCCGCTTCATGACCGCGTGGTCGTACGCCGGGTTGAATCCGAATCCAAGACTGCCGGCGGGATCATCATCCCCGACACGGCGAAGGAAAAGCCGCAGGAAGGCGAGATCATCGCCGTTGGTTCCGGCGCCCGCGACGAAGCCGGCAAGCTCGTCCCGCTGGACGTCAAGGCCGGCGATCGCATCCTGTTCGGCAAGTGGTCGGGCACCGAAGTCAAGCTCAATGGCGAAGACCTTCTGATCATGAAGGAATCCGACATCATGGGCATCATCGGCTGAATATCGGCCTCACCATCACTTAAATCCCAGGGCTCAATTCAAGCCCCTGCCAGGAGCTAAAAATGGCTGCCAAAGACGTAAAATTTTCTCGCGATGCCCGTGAGCGCATGCTGCGCGGCGTCAACATCCTCGCCGACGCAGTGAAGGTCACGCTCGGCCCCAAGGGCCGCAACGTGGTCATCGACAAGTCGTTCGGCGCCCCGCGCATCACCAAGGACGGCGTCACCGTCGCCAAGGAAATCGAGCTTGAGGACAAGTTCGAGAACATGGGCGCGCAGATGGTCCGCGAAGTTGCTTCGAAGACCAACGACATCGCCGGCGACGGCACCACGACCGCGACCGTTCTGGCGCAGTCGATCGTCCAGGAAGGCCACAAGGCGGTTGCCGCCGGCATGAACCCGATGGACCTGAAGCGCGGCATCGACCTTGCGGTTGGCGACGTCGTCTCGACGCTGATCAAGAATGCCAAGAAGATCAAGACCTCGGAAGAGGTTGCCCAGGTCGGCACCATCGCCGGCAATGGCGATGCTTCGGTCGGCTCGATGATTGCCGAAGCGATGCAGAAGGTCGGCAATGAGGGCGTCATCACGGTCGAGGAGGCCAAGACCGCCGAGACCGAACTCGAAGTCGTCGAAGGCATGCAGTTCGACCGCGGCTATCTCTCGCCCTACTTCGTCACCAACGCCGACAAGATGGTTGCGGATCTGGAAGACGCCTACATCCTCCTCCACGAGAAGAAGCTCTCCAACCTGCAGGCGATGCTGCCGATCCTCGAGGCTGTCGTGCAGACCTCGAAGCCGCTGGTCATCATCTCGGAAGACGTCGAAGGCGAGGCCTTGGCCACGCTGGTCGTCAACAAGCTGCGTGGCGGCCTGAAGATCGCCGCCGTCAAGGCGCCGGGCTTCGGTGATCGCCGCAAGGCCATGCTGGAAGACATCGCCATCCTCACCGGTGGCCAGGTCATTTCGGAAGATCTCGGCATCAAGCTCGAGAATGTTGGCCTCAACATGCTCGGCCGCGCCAAGAAGGTGTCGATCTCCAAGGAGAACACCACCATCGTCGACGGCGCCGGCAAGAAGGCCGAGATCCAGGGCCGCGTCGCCCAGATCAAGCAGCAGATCGAGGAGACCACCTCGGACTACGACAAGGAGAAGCTGCAGGAACGTCTCGCCAAGCTGGCGGGCGGCGTTGCCGTCATCCGCGTCGGCGGTGCGACCGAGATCGAAGTCAAGGAAAAGAAGGACCGCGTCGACGACGCCCTCAACGCGACCCGCGCGGCCGTCGAAGAAGGCATCGTTCCCGGCGGCGGCGTCGCACTCCTGCGCGCTTCGCTGGCCATCACCGTCAGCGGCGCCAACTCCGACCAGACCGCTGGCATCAGCATCGTGCGTCGCGCGCTGCAGGCTCCGGCCCGCCAGATCGCGGCCAACGCCGGTGCGGAAGCATCGATCGTTGCCGGCAAGATCCTCGAGAACACGGGCCCGACCTTCGGCTTCAATGCCCAGACCGGCGAATATGGCGACATGATCGCCATGGGTATCGTCGATCCGGTCAAGGTCGTGCGCACAGCTCTCCAGGACGCGGCCTCGGTCGCCGGCCTGCTGGTCACCACCGAAGCCATGATCGCGGAGGCTCCGAAGAAGGAGTCGGCTGGCGGCGGCATGCCTGCCGGCATGCCCGGCGGCGGCATGGGTGGCATGGGCGGTATGGGCGGTATGGGCGGTATGGATTTCTAAGGTCCACGCACTTCAATAATCTCGATGGGCGGCAGCGATGCCGCCCTTTTCTCTGACTCGGAGCCAAGCCGGATGCCACATCCACAAGGCTACATACGGCGGCACGTTCACGGCGGACACCAATGACTGACTTCATTCTGTTCGCCATTGTCGGCTTCCTCGCCCAGGCGGTTGACGGCGCGTTAGGCATGGCCTATGGCGCGATCTCCTCCACCGTGCTGCTCTCCTTCGGTGTTCCGCCGGCGCAGGCTTCCGCCGCGGTACACGCGGCGGAAGTGTTCACCACGGCCGCTTCCGGCACGGCGCACCACTACCACCGCAATATCGACTGGAAGCTGTTCTGGCGGCTTGCTCCTTTCGGCATTCTCGGCGGCTGCCTCGGCGCCTTCGTGCTGACCTCGTTCGACGGCGACAAGGTGAAGCCCTACGTCACGACCTATCTCGCTGTGATCGGGCTCTGGCTGTTCCTCCGGTCGTTCCGCAAGATCCCCAGCAATCCGGTTCCTACCCGTCTTGTGGCGCCGCTGGGTACTGTAGGCGGCTTCCTCGACGCTGCAGGTGGCGGCGGATGGGGCCCGATGGTCGTGACCGGATTGCTCGGCGCCGGCGCGCCGCCCCGCTACGTGATCGGCACTGTCAATGCGGCCGAGTTCCTGATCACGCTAGCGGTGTCCGTCACCTTCATCGTCGCGCTCGTCAGTGGGCACTGGCAGGAAGCGGGGGCGCTGTCGACACATGCAAGCTCGGTGCTGGGGCTGATCGTGGGCGGCATAGTCGCCGCTCCGCTTGCCGGATGGGTGCTCAAGGCGATTGCCGAGCGGACGCTTTTGCGGCTCGTCGGCTGCCTGATCATGCTGCTCGCTTTGTTCCAGACCGCCCAACAACTGGGATTCGTCTGACCTGAGCAAGCGGACTACCCTTCTAAGCCTTCGCTTTGCTTCCGGACATCATGATCGGCGTAACCGAAGTGAATCGCGGACTGGAGGCGACTTGCCACCCTGGAAAACCTAACCTGCGCCACAAACGGCGTATGGCACGCCAGTGATCAACGTGTTTCCCATTTCCGCCTCGCCCGGCCCATCGGTCCTTTTACGCTCGGCTCGATGCAGTGACTGCTCTGCTCGATGCAGTGACTGATGACGGCGGCGATCAACATTGCTTCGCGTGCTCTTTTAGTGCCAATTCAAGCGCTTGGCTCAAAGGCACCGCCTTGGAGAATAGGAAGCCCTGAGCGGTTCTGCAGCCAAGCTTGTGCAGAATTTGCCGGTCTGCCTCTGTTTCGACGCCCTCGGCCATGACATCGATCCCGAGCGCCCGACCAAGATTGATCACCGTTTTGACAAGCAGCCGGTCCTCCCGAGACTTGGCTAGGCCGCGAATGAAGCCTTGGTCTATTTTCACCTTGCGTATCCGACTGTCCTTGAGCGATGCCAACGTGGAAAAGCCGGTGCCGAAGTCATCGAGCGCGATGGAAATGCCGGCATGTGAAAGGCGCCCGAGCTTTTCATCTACTCTGTCCGGGTCCACTGGGGATTCTTCGGTAATCTCGATTTCGAACATCGTTGCTGGGAGGTCTTTTGCCGCCAGACCATTCAGAACCATGTCGTCGATATCGCCGGCTTCCAATTCGCGCGGTGACAATACCTCTTCGGGGCGACATTTAGGGCCTGCCGCGGGAAGCTGCCGCCTCTGCGTGCAGGGGCAGCGATTACTCCGGCGAATGAGGCCCTCTTTCATCGCGCACGGTCCAAAGCTGCTGGTACGGTTTCATCGCCTAAGCATGGCCGAAATGCCATGCCGCATAAAGGGGGCATGTTGGGCGAACCGAAGCCCCACATGTCGTGCAAGCCGTGCCGCCGGGTGCTCGCTTGAGTAGAGTCCGACAAGAATGTTCGTGCCGTGGAAGAGCGGCGCCGCTGACAGGCGCAGCCACCTTTCGTATCCGTGCAGCATGTCGGGATCGGCAATCTCGCGACCGTCGCGACATGCTGTTAGGATTCCATAGGCGAGTTGCTTCTGGCCGCTGATACCGATGTTGAAACCATGCGCACTCACCGGGTGCATGCCGATGGCAGCGTCGCCGATGAGTGCGGCGCTGGGAGCTCGGAATTTGTGCGCCCAAGTCGTGACCAGCGGATAGGTATGGCGCTTGCTTGCCAAGGTCATTTTTCCAAGGCGCCCTCGACACCGGTTCGTCAATTCCCTCAGAAACAAATGGTCGCTGAAGGCAAGCAGTCTATCGGCCTCGTTTGAGCGCAGGGTGAGCAGCAGCGACGACACTCCCTCCGCCAGGGGCAACATCGCTATTGTCTGATGGTGATCGAACCATTCGATTGCCACCTGGTGGTGGGCGCGCTCATGCCGCACCCGGCATATTAGCATCGAGTAGCCAAGCCGATTGATATCGGCGCCTATGCCGAGCAGATCACGAGTGGCCGACAGACGTGAATCGGCGGCAACCACAAGGCTAGCGTTCAACTGCACGCCATTAGACAGCGTTACGAGTGCTCCTGTGTGGCTGGTTGTTGCATCTACGACCGAGTGGCCGCACAGGAGCCGCGCGTGATTCTGCACGTGGATTGTCTTGAACAGCGCGTAGCGGATCCGGCAATTTGGGACCAAAACTCCGAGGGGTTCTCCAGACCCGCTGGGAGGATCGAAACGCAGAGCGAAAGGGCTCGAACCGTTGAGCACGCGCGCGCCGTGAAGCTGTGATTTGTCCGAAGCGGGGATGGCATCCCAGGCGCCGATCTCGCGAAGGATTCTGATCGAGGCGTGGGTCAGCGCGATTTCCCGGCCGTCAAAAGGCGGATTGGCGAGAGTATCAATTGAGTTCTGTTCGACAACTGCGACCTTGAGTTGGCTTTGAGCGAGTGATGCGGCGAAGCAAAGTCCGACCGGCCCCGCTCCAACGACAATGATGTCGAAGCTGTCATCGGAGTCGGCCATCAGCGTGGCGCCATCGCGTAGGCTCTCCAGTGCCCAAGCACGAGCTGCGAAATCAAAAAACGCCTCTGATGCTAGTTAAGCACGACGCGCACAAGCTATGGCCGCCTAAATAAGTGGCAAGCCGCCTCATCAGCGGCAGATGCTCACAAAGCCGTTGCTTGACGGCTGTAGCTGGCAAGTAAGCGGTCGATCGGGCCGTTGCTGCGTCGCGATCTCGCGATCCTGGGAACGGAACTGCTGCTGCTGCTGCTGATATTGCTGCCGCCGCAGCCTGTTCTCCAGCATCAGTAATTCGTTCTGCTCGACCAGCCCATTGCGATTGGCGGGGTTGAGGACTGGTGCCGAGGCGACTGGATCCGGCAACGTCGCCGTTCCCAGCATTCCCGACATGAAGATCGTCAATAGGCGAAATCGCGACATCCGTTCACTCCTGCAAACAAAACTTTGGCATACTCCGCTCACCTGGGCAGATAGCCAGCCAACCAACGGGTTTCTCACCTCGGCCATTCAGCTTTCCAGCAGCCACACTTGCATCGAGCCTTTTGCCCGATTGTTCCAGAGATAGTATGGCAGGGCGGTTAGCCGGCAGTCCGAAGCGATGGGGGGCGTATTTCTGTATAGGCTGTCTCCCCAGCCTTGGTCTTCGACGCGCTGCGCGGAGGCAGTCAGCGTGACCACGCCATCGAAAAGATCGCCCCGTTCCATCGTTTCGATCTTGGACTCTCGCGGCAGTGTGAGCTGCTGCACGGGCGCCCCGGGATTGTCGACCTCTTCAACGCAATAAACCAATGGTCCGCGCTTAAGCGCCACCCGGCCGATATCCTGCTTGACCGAGGGATGAGCATAGATGCGCTCGGGAGAAATCGGTAGTTCGAGGGCGATGGTGTCTCCGGCATTCCATAGCCGCGAGATCGCAAGATAGCCATTTCTGGTGCATGCCGTCACGTCGACTGCACATCCCCCGACCGAAGCTTCGGCTTCATGAGCCCAACCGGGAATGCGGAGGTTGATCGTGAACTCGGTCGGCGCGTCAGGGCTGACCTCGATCCTGATCGAGCCGAAAAATGGATAGGCGCTGGTTTCCCGCAGGAACACATTGCCCGTAGCGAGTTGGATGTTCGTCGAAACGCCGCCGTAGAGATGGAAGGCGATTGCGTTTTCACTGGCCGAGACGAAATAGCCTCCGATCGAAGCAATCAGACGAGACGAATTCATCGTGCAGCATGGGCATGAGTGCCAGGCCCATCTGCTGCGTCGCCCATCGCTCTCGAGCGGATTGGAGTAGAAATAGCGCTCGCCATCGCGCGAAAGGCCGGTCAGCGCGCCGTTGAACAACGCCTGTTCCAGAACGTCGGCGTATCGGCCGTCGAGTTCGAGATGCAGCATGCGATGTGCCCAGAAGATCAGGCCTACCGAGGCGCAGGTCTCCGCATACGCCGTATCGTTCGGCAGGTCGTGATCCTCAGTAAAGCCTTCATTCGCGGCAGCCGGACCCAAGCCGGACGTGATGTAGATTTTCGAGGAGATGACGTCGGCCCAGAGCACCTCGCATGCTTTTTTGAGGCTGTCGTCATTCAGTTCCGCCGCGAGGTCGGCCATGGCAGAAAGCATGTACATCGCTCGGACCGCATGTCCGACCACCTTAGTTTGCTCGCGCACCGGCCTGTGCGACTGGTTGTACTCATATCTTTTCGCCCTGAAATCTCTGGGGTTCTCCCCGCGCGCGACCGCTTCCTGATCGAAGTAGTGCGGCTGACGCCCGCGCTCATTCATGAAATAGGCCGCGAGGTCGAGATGCATTCTGTCTCCAGTCAAGCGATAGAGCTTAACGAGGGCCAGCTCGATTTCCTGATGGCCGCAATAGCCGCGCTTCTGGCCGGGGTTCGGGCCGAATGTCTTGCGCACATGGTCAACATACCGCTCAAGGATGTCCAGGAGCCGGCGCCGGCCCGTCGCGAGGAAGTAGGCGATACCGCCCTCGAGCAGATGTCCAAGATTGTAGAGTTCGTGATTGTCGCGCAGGTTGGTCCAGCGCTTGTCGGGCTCGCGCTGCAGGTACCAGCAGTTCAGATAACCGTCGGGAGCCTGCGCCTTTTCGAGATCATCGACAATATTTTCGATCCATGCCTCGATGTCGGGATCACGCCTGTGTGACAGCGCGTAGGATGCTGCTTCTATCCACTTGCCAGCGTCGGAATCCCAGAACACCTGCCCGGAATCGTGCTCGTTGCCTGGGACGCTCAGTGGCAGCGACTGGTTCGGCAGTGTGAGGGACAGCAATACACCTTGCTTGCCAAGCTGGACGTGCTGGCTGGGGATGGTCCGTGTCAGCACCGTCTCCAGCCTCTCGCGCCAGAATTGCCCCTCCAGCGCGACATCAACGAACCGAACTGGCTTGAACTCGCTCATTCGAACGCATCGGCTCCTGCAATGACGTGCGCCGGCCTGCTCACGGCTTCGACAATGCCGGCGCCCCCGGCGAACACGGCCAGCACCTGATGCCGCTCAGCTTCCGTCCCGCTAGACATGCGTTCTCCCCTTGAAAAGACTCGTCCATTGAAATCAGGGCGATGAGGAGACAGCACTGATCTGGGTCAGCCAGACACGACAAACCCGCGCCGCCGGTCTATCCGCTCCGTTGGATCGCCAGCGCTCGTCCGGCCGTGGGAGGTACTTCGTGGCATCAGCCGCTTGCATGGCGGAATGGGCGACGCAGGCCCTCGAGTGACGGAATCAGCGTTCCGGCCTCTCGTCCCGGTCAATGAGGATACGCTCGGCGGCTCCGTCGAGATCCTCGTATTGACCACTCCTCAGGGCCCACAGGAAGCCAGACAGTCCAAGCCCGCCCAACAACAGAGCCACCGGTATGAGATAGACCAGGATTGTCATGAGGGTTGCGTCAATGTGCCGGTGTGGGAGCGGCTATCAGGCGGAGCAGTTCTCCTTGGCACGTCTGGCACAAAACCTTGCAGCCTCGACGCATTGCCAATGACAAGCAGTGATGAGGCCGACATCGCGATTGCCGCAATCAATGGTGTTACCTGCCCCAAAATGGCGATCGGGACGGCAATGGCGTTGTAGACAATCGCGATGGCGATGTTTTGCCGGATCAGTTGTCCGGCCTTTCGCGAAACGTCGAGGGCAAGGGAGACGGCCGACAGGCTTTCGTGCAGGAAAACGAAATCCGCAGCTTTGCGGCCGACATCGGCCGCCGTGGCTGGAGCGATCGAGACATGTGCCGCGCCCAGCGCAGGGGTGTCGTTGAGGCCGTCGCCAACCATGAGCACCTTGTGGCCGTCCTTCGCCAGGCTTTCAATATACTTGACCTTGCCCGAAGGAAGCAGCGCCGGAACAAAGTGATGTATCCCCAACGTCGTCGCGACCTCGCCGCAGGCAGCCCCGGTATCGCCCGACAGCATTTCCACGGAAACTCGGGCGTTGTTCAATTGCTCGATGGCCGCCCTGGCGTCCGGACGCAGCGCGTCCTTGAAGACAAAGGACGCCACGATGATCCCGTCTTTGGTCAGAACCGTTCCGCCGTATCTGCTTTCGCCACCGGTTCGGGCCTTCCATCCAGCCCAATCGCGCCGCCCCAGTCGCCAGGTGCTTCCCCTCGCGGTGGCTTCGATGCCGAATCCGGGGTGTTCGCTGACAGCTTCGAGCTTTGGCTGACCGGCGAAACCGGCAAAGGAGGCAATGGCGTTTGAATGCGGGTGACGGGAGTGCGCGGCCATCTCGGCAGCGATTGCCAGCATGGCCGGATCGACTGACGACGCATTGACGAGCCGGGGCTGTCCGAGCGTAAGCGTTCCTGTCTTGTCGAACACGGCCGTGTCGATCGCCGCCAGGCGCTCCATGGCCGAACCATCCTTGACCATGACACCGCTTTCGAACAGACGCCGCGCAGCGACCACCTGCACGATCGGCACGGCGAGACCGAGCGCACATGGGCATGTGATGATGAGAACGGCGATTGCGTTTGTTACTGCCCGGTGCCAATCGCCGGTCGCCGCCATCCAGCCAAGGAACGTCAGGAAGGCGGTCAGATGAACCACTGGAGCATAGAGCGCTGAAACGCGCTCGGCGATCCTGCGATAACGCGCGCGACCGCCCTCGGCGGCTTCCATCAGCCGGACCATTTCGGCCAGGAAGGAGTCTTTTGCGGCGGCTGTCGCCTCGACCGTCAGTGTTCCGGTGAGATTGTGCGTGCCGGCCTGCACGGTTTCCCCTGTCGCCACGGTTCTGGGTGTGCTCTCACCGCAAACCAGTGAACAGTCGAGATCCGAAGAGCCTCGAATGACCTTGCCGTCGACGGGAATCCGTTCGCCGGCAGCGATCAGCAACTGCATGCCTGGTTCGATCTCGCCAACCGGCCGGTAGTCGCGCGTGCCATCGTCGCGCAATACTGTGGCGCCGCGCGCCGCCAGCCGTGACAGACCGTTCACCGCGGTCCGGGCACGCTCGCGCATCACGTGATCAAGCGTGCGGCCGATCAGCAGGAAGAACAGCAGCGATACCGATGCATCGAAGTAAGCGTGATCGCCATGGTTGATGGTTTCGTAAAGGCTCATCGCGTAGGCGAGCGAGACACCAACCGCAATCGGCACATCCATGTTCATGCGGCCGTGACGCAATGCGTTCCATGCCGAGCGGAAGTAGATGCCACCAGCGAAGGCGAGCGCGGGGATGGCGATCAGTGCCGAGAGCCAGTGGAACAGGTCGCGGGTCGCACCTTCAGCGCCGGACCAGACCGACATTGAAAGCAGCATGATGTTGCCCGCTGCAAAGCCGGCAACCCCCACGGCCCGGATCAGCTCCGATAGCGTCTTGTCCTTCTCCCCTGTCTCGGGCGCGAACAAATGCGCTTCGTATCCCAGCCGTTCAAGCGCGGCGACAAACGGTGGAACCTCATTTCCGCGCCACCGGATCGCAACCCGTTTCGTCGACAGGTTGACACGTACACCCTCGACGCGATCGAGTTTTCCAAGCGCCGTCTCGATACTCTGGATGCAGGCTGCGCAATGCACCGTCGGGACCGAGAGATCGGTTTGGTGCAGATCGCCGCCAAGCGAGCGGCTCGCCAGCCTGACCTCCTGGGTTGATGGCAGGACGGATATGCTGCTTTCCAGATCCAGCGCCGTTTCGGCGCCCGGTGCACAACAGCTCATTGTAACGCTCCATGGGAAATTATAATTCGACGGACGTCGCGATAGGGTTCTGCGAGACCAGCATCGGCGTCGACTTGGACGATCCAGACGCCGTCCCTTGGCGTATGCTGGGCGGCAAATTCCTGGCTCGTGGCGAGCGCAAGCATGACGGCTTTGTCCTCGGCCTCGTAGGCGGGATGACGGAACAGGAGCCTGACGCCGTGCAACTGGACCGCTTTGCCGGCGGCATCGCTGAGGCCATAGCGGACCTCGCCCCGTGCGATGGTCAGTTTGCCGGTCCAGCCGAGTGCGGCCTGCGCGCGCCCTTCCTCGGCGATCCGGTTGAACTGCTGGCTCGCGACATAGGTATTTTCGACGACAAGACCGGTCCAGCTTGTGCTGGCGAGTGTTGCCATGATTAGGTTCACACCAACGATCACGCCGAAAAAGCTAAGGATGATACGCAACATATGCCTGCCGGTGAATCCGGAGGGCCTTCGTGCATTGACGCTCATCTAACGATCTCCGGTGCGTTGAACGTGGCCGTGTACTCGTCCGACTCGAAGCTCGCCTTGTCCTCGACCCGGAACTTGAACGTCTGTGCTTGGGCATTGATCTGTTCCGCCGGCTGGCGGACGAAAACCTTCAGCATCTTCAGCCGGTCCGGTTCGACCGGAACGGAGAGGGAGCGATCCGCAGGCATGTCGATCCCGACGACACTCATCTCGGCATCGGCCAGGCCCTGCATGGTGACGACGATCGTTCTTGGCTCAGGGATCATGTTGAGCAGCTTGACGGTGTAACCATTGCGGATCGAACCATCGGACAGCGTGACGAACTGCGGATTGCGGTCGTGCAGAACGTTGACCTCGAGCCGGTCGCGCGTCAGCAGCGAGTAGAGCAAGGCGAGACCGACCGCCGACCACGCACTCATGTAGACGAAGGTGCGCGGTCGAAAGATCTTGCGGACATG
The DNA here is from genome assembly GCF_055811135.1 of Mesorhizobium sp. WSM4817. NCBI lineage: Bacteria > Pseudomonadati > Pseudomonadota > Alphaproteobacteria > Hyphomicrobiales > Phyllobacteriaceae > Mesorhizobium > Mesorhizobium sp. WSM4817. The sequence goes on from NZ_JBVVQQ010000019.1 coordinate 42,839, forward strand.
GAAATGGGCTAACCTGTCGGAGAAAGCGCTGCCGTCTGTCCGCACCAGCGACGGATTCACCGAGCAAGCGCCGCCAGCGGTCGCCGCCGCCATGTTGGCGTTGTAATCGGACAGCGTCGCATAGGAGATCAGCCCGCGCTCCTTGCCGAGCTTGTCCATGACGCTATCGCAGGCATCGATGCACAGCGCGCAAGTGATGCATTCGAGCTGCTGGCCATCGCGAATGTCGATCCCCATCGGGCAGACGGCGACACAGGCATTGCAATCGACGCAGTCTCCGACCGGCTGCCCCGCGGCCTGGACCTTTTTGGCGTGCCGCGAGCGAGGTTCGCCGCGCCAGTCATTGTAGGTCACGGTGAGCGAATTTTCATCGAGCATGGCCGCCTGAATGCGCGGCCACGGGCACATATAGGTGCAGACCTGCTCGCGCATCAGCCCGCCGAATGTGTAGGTGGTTGCCGTCAGCACGCCGATGGTGATGTAGGCGACCGGCGCCGCGGTGCCAACGAAGACCTCGCCAATCAGCATTGGCGCATCGGCGAAATAGAAGATCCAGGCGCCGCCGGTCGCTGACCCTATGGCCAGCCAGATCGCGTGTTTCGATCCACGCAGCACAAGCTTGCGCGCGGTCCACGGTCCGGCGTCAAGTTTCATGCGGGCATTGCGATCTCCCTCGATCGCACGCTCTACAGCTAGAAACAGATCGACCCATACGGTCTGCGGACAGGTATAGCCGCACCAGGCTCTGCCGACTGTGGATGTGATTAGGAAAAGGCCGATGCCGGCCATCACGAGAAGGCCGGCCACATAGAAGAATTCCTGCGGCCAAATCTCTATGAAGAAGAAATAGAAGCGGCGGTTGGCAAGATCGATCAGCACGGCCTGATCGGGAGCAAACGGACCTCGATCCCAGCGCAGCCAGGGCGTCAGGTAGTAGATGCCCAGTGTGATCGCCATCACCAGCCATTTGAAGCGACGGAAATTACCCGAGATTCGCTTCGGGAAAACCTTCTTGCGTGGGGCATAAAGCGGCTCACGGGCGTTGGGGGAGTCGATCGCTTCTGCTTCGGGCGGTTCTGTCTGCGTTTTATCACGCACTTAGCATCTCCAGTCCCGCTGCCGATGTCAGGGCCGCCCATCGAACAGCCTCGCCGTGGGCGGTCCGCCCCGTGTTGATGCAGGTCGCAGCCGGAATGGTGTCGAGGCCCGGCTCGCGCCGGGCCTCGTCGCTTGGCAGGGGGAGGCCGAGAATAGGCTTCCGTTCCTATTCTCCGCCGCCAAGCGAATGGATATAGACCGCAAGTTCCTTGACCTTGACCTCGCCGAGACGCCCACCCCAGGCCGGCATGACGCCTTGCTTTGGCGCGCGAACCTGCGCGGCAATAGCCGTCTCGCCCGCCCCGTAGAGCCAGATCGCGTCGGTCAGGTCGGGTGCGCCAAGCTCCGTGTTTCCCTTTGCACTATCACCATGACAGGCGGCACAATTCTCGGCGAAAACATTGCCGCCGGGTATGACCATTGCTTGATCGCCAACAGCGCCGGAGAGACTCGAGACATAAGCGCTGACCTGTGTAATCTGCTCGGGCGTAATGATGTCACCAAAGGCCGGCATTTCCGACAGGCGCGTGTCGGGGTCTGAGGCAACGCGGATGCCGTGCGTGATTGTCTGCTGGATCTGCTCGGCCTTGCCGCCCCACAGCCAATCGTCATCATTCAGGTTGGGAAAGCCCTTCGAACCCTGGGCGCCGGAGCCATGGCACTGAACGCAATTGACCTTGAAGGCGGCGCCACCGGCCGCGATAGCGAATCCGCGCAAAACATCGTCGGCGGCAATCTCGGAGACAGTCTTCGCCTGAAGGGCGGCAACATACTTGCCCTTGGCGACCTCGGCCGCTGCCAGCTCATTCTTGACATCGTTGCGGCTTGAATAGACGAGCACGCCTCGGGTGGCGGAGCTTAGCATAGGCCATGCGGGATAAGCGATGGTGTAGCCGATCGCCCAGACTATGGTGACGTAGAAGGTGATCACCCACCAGCGCGGGAGCGGATTGTTGAGCTCCTTGATCCCGTCCCATTCATGGCCGGTGGTCGAGACGTCGGAGACTTCGTCAATGTGCTCACCGCTCATGATCAGTCGTCCTTGAGAGGGATTTGAGCAGCTTCGTCGGCTCGCGTCCTGCTGCCGGGACGGAGCGCAAAGGTGATGCATCCGACGAAGAACAGCGCCATAGCGAGCAGGCCCCAAGTGTCGGCAAACGCCCGCATGAAGTTGTAGGTCATCACCATTCTCCTCAGCGGTAACCGGCGGCTTCGTCGTAGTTTTTGAAATCGACCAGAGTGCCAAGCATCTGGAGGTAAGCGACCAGCGCGTCCATCTCGCTGACCTGTTGCGGATTGCCATCGAAGTCACCGAGCTTGGCCTTTGGATACCGCGCTTCAAGACCGGATGTGTCGATGTTGGGATCTGCCTGCGCCATGAGATCGGCATTCGCGCTCGCGATCATGTCGTCGGAGTAGGGCACGCCCACACGGCTGTTCGCGATCAGGTGCGTCGAGAAGTCCTTCACCTCAATCGGCATTTCCTTCAGGAACGCGTAGCTCGGCATGATCGATTCCGGCACCACGGAGCGCGGATCCACAAGGTGCTGAACGTGCCATCCATTGGAATAACGGTCGCCCACCCGCGCGAGATCCGGTCCTGTGCGTTTCGATCCCCACTGGAACGGGTGGTCGTACATCGACTCGGCCGCCAGACTGTAGTGCCCATAGCGCTCGACCTCATCGCGGAACGGCCTGATCATTTGGCTGTGGCAGAGATAGCAGCCCTCGCGCACATAGATGTTGCGGCCAGCGAGTTCGAGCGGCGAATAGGGCCGCATGCCTTCGACCTTCTCGATCGTATTGTCGAGATAGAAGAGCGGCGCGATCTCGACGATGCCGCCGATCGTCACCACCAGAAGGGAGCCGACGAGAAGAAGCGTGGCGTTCTTCTCGATTACGGCGTGTTTGTCCATCAAGCCCATTTTCTGGCTCCTGATCGCGCAGGTCGGACGGCGGCGATGGGACGCGGCATCGGTTTCTCCTCGCGCTGGTAGCCGAGGATTGTCATGGTGACGTTCCATGCCATGATCAGCGCGCCGGACAGGTACATCGCGCCGCCGATGGCACGCATGATGTAGTACGGATGCATGGCGGCGACAGTTTCGGCGAACGAGAAGACCAGAAAGCCCTGCTCGTCGTATTCGCGCCACATCAGGCCCTGCATAACGCCGGAGACCCACATCACCGCGGCGTAGACGACGATCCCGAGCGTTGCCAGCCAGAAGTGCCAGTTGACGAGCCGCAGCGAATAGAGCCGCTCGCGGTTCCACAACTTCGGCACCATGAAATAGATCGCGCCGAACGAGATCATGCCGACCCAACCGAGTGCGCCGGAATGCACGTGCCCGATGGTCCAGTCGGTGTAGTGCGAGAGCGAATTGACCGTCTTGATCGACATCATCGGGCCTTCGAAAGTGGACATGCCATAGAAGGCTATGGCCATGACCATCATGCGGATGATCGGGTCCGTCCGCAGCTTGTCCCAGGCGCCGGACAGCGTCATCAGGCCGTTGATCATGCCGCCCCAGGAGGGCATCCAAAGCATGATCGAGAACGCCATGCCGAGAGTCTGCGCCCAGTCGGGCAAGGCGGTATAGTGGAGGTGGTGCGGGCCGGCCCAGATGTAGAGAAAGATCAGCGCCCAGAAGTGGATGATCGACAGCCGGTAGGAATAGACTGGCCGGTTCGCCTGCTTGGGCACGAAATAGTACATCATGCCAAGGAAGCCGGCGGTGAGAAAGAAGCCCACGGCATTGTGGCCGTACCACCACTGCGTCAAGGCGTCCTGGACGCCGGAGAAGGCTGAATAGCTTTTTGAACCCACGAACGAGGCTGGCATCGACAGGTTGTTGATCACATGCAGCATCGCGATGGTCACGATGAAGGACAGGTAGAACCAGTTGGCGACGTAGATGTGCGGTTCCCTGCGCTTCAGGATGGTGCCGAGGAACAGGACGAGGTAGGCGACCCAGACGATGGTCAGCCAAAGATCCACATACCATTCGGGCTCGGCGTATTCGCGGCTTTCGGTGATGCCGAGCAGGTAGCCCGTCGCAGCCATGACGATGAACAGCTGATAGCCCCAGAACACGAACCAGGCGAGATTGCCGCCGAACAGCCGGGCGCGGCAGGTGCGCTGTACGACATAAAGGGACGTGCAAAGCAGCGCATTGCCGCCGAAGGCAAAAACCACGCCGGATGTATGCAACGGCCGCAAGCGGCCAAAGTTGAACCAGGGCTCGACGCTGAGATCGGGATAGGCAAGCTGCAGCGCGATGACCACACCAACCAGCATGCCTACGACGCCCCAAAACACCGTCGCGACGGCCCCGTAACGGATTGGACCGTCCATAAAAGCGGCGGGGTCTATCGGAACTGCGGGCTTGAACTCCGTATTGCGCAACAGGATCGCGGTGAACCCAGCTACGGCGAAGAACAACACCCACATATGCTGGCGGAAAGGTTCATCTACGCCGAAACCGGCAGCCACCAGGGCCGCAAAAGCAAACAGGCTTAGAAGCACGATCTCTGTGCCGAATTTCATCGCAAATCCCGATCTCGAACCCGGCGGACGCCAAATCCGCTGTGCATCAATTGCGCAGCCGCCGCCTGCTCGCCCTGATCCATGTCAGGGGGCCGCACGATTTTTCGGCAGCTAGGTTGACCTTCACGGCGGCCGGTGCGCTACGCCAAGCCTGCCCGACCAGACCGAGCTGACGATCGTCGCAACCAAGAAGGACAAGCCAACCCACTGGGCGCCAGGAAGATTAGGGAGCTCCTGATTAGGAGGCTCGCCGGCGATGTCCGCATACCCTCGAAGAGCACGGCGCATGCCTGCTCGATCGTCACGGCCTGTAAAGCGCGCCCGTCAGCGGCAGCGCTTCGGCACGCAATTATCACCAACGCGTTATGGTGCACGGACTTCTAAGGGGAGTTCCGGCGGGCGATGGTCGAATTGTGACGGTCACCGACCAGGCCTCGCGCTACCTGCTCGCCTGCGAAGCGCTCGAATCGAAGAAGGAAGGACCGGTCATCGAGGCCGCCATCCGCCTGTTCAGGGAACGCGGCCTGCCTTCCGCCATCAGGAGCGACAACGGCCTGTACCTTCTCTTCGCCGAACGGCCTCTATAACCTGTCCAGGCTGTCGGTCTTCTGGCTCAGGCTCGGCATCGACATCGAGCGCAGCCGGCTCATGCTGTCCACCGTCACATGGCGTGTGTTCTCGATCCGAATCACGCCGTCAGCCCGTAATTGCGTCAGCTGCCGGCTCACAGTCTCGTTCGTAATTCCAAGAAAATCAGACATCTCGGCGCGCGTCAGCGGCAGATCGAAGGACGCTGACCTGGCTACCGGGTCAACACCGGAATCCATATTCCGAGCGATCATGAGGAGAAAACTCGCCACCTTTTCCGATGCGGTCTTGCGCCCCAACGTCACCAGCCACTCGCGTGCTTCATCGAGTTCATTCAGCGTCTGCTTGAGCAGGCGATGCTCGAATTCCGGCGACCCCTTCATCATCCGTTCGACGGCTGCCCTTGGAAACGAGCACAGCGTGACAGCTGTCACCGCTTCCGCATTGATCGAGCTTTCCACCTTAAAAGGACGTCCCAGAAAATGCGGTGCAAACTGGAGACCGACGATCTGCTGGCGACCATCGGAAAGGCTCTTTGTCAGCTTAACCACGCCTGAAACCAGGTTCGAATAGCTGTCGACCGCCTGTGCGTCGCCGATCAGTTCCACTCCTGACTCGATCTGGCGCCGCGAGCAAGTCTTGGCGAGCCCAACCAAATTGTCTGGACGAAGCGAACCGCAGACGCCGCGATGCCGTGCTTCGCAATGGACGCAAAGAACGGGGATACCGGAAATGTAAATGTCTCGCCGTACTGACATGCGCTCGCTCAACCCGATCCCAAGTGCCGGCAGGATACCAATCTAAGGTAGAAAAATCCTTGCGGCAGTTTGTCCGAGTTGCTGATTGACCGAAATCAGGGCTTTGGCTTGCCAATAAGCCCAGAGTTCCAGCGATGCAAACATGGTGGACCACGACATGCAGTCCGAATTAGCTGCCCGGGTTGGCGAGAACGTCCCGCGTTATACCAGTTATCCGACTGCACCGCATTTCCACACGGGCGTCAATCCTGCGGTTTATCGTGGCTGGCTGGAGGCGCTCAAAAGTGGCGGCGAGATCTCGCTCTATCTGCACATCCCCTATTGCGACAGACTCTGCTGGTTCTGTGCGTGTCATACCAAACAGACGCGCCACTATGAGCCGGTGACGGCCTATCTGCGCTCGCTACACGCGGAGATCGCGACGGTTGCGGGACTCGTCAGCGGCAAGGGGCATGTCCGCGCAGTCCACTTCGGCGGCGGTTCGCCCACCATGCTGAAGCCCGGGGACATGGTGGCGCTTGGCGCGTTCTTGCGGGACAGCTTCGATTTTGTCCCGGACACAAAAATCAGCGTCGAGATCGATCCAAACGACATGGATGAGGCGCGCCTTGATGCGCTGGCCGAAATCGGCATGACCAGGGCGAGTCTCGGCGTCCAGGATTTTGAGCCAAAAGTGCAAAAGGCAATCAACCGCGAGCAAAGCTTTTTGCAAACGAAAGCTGTCGTCGACGGAGTTCGCTCCCGCGGCGTCGGTTCCGTCAATCTGGACCTGCTTTACGGATTGCCTCACCAGAGCAGGGAGAGCGTCTGTTCCACCGTAGCGCAGGCGCTGACCCTGGAACCGGACAGGATGGCGCTGTTCGGCTACGCGCATGTGCCCTGGTTCAAGAAGCATCAGACGATAATCAAAGAGGCGTGGCTGCCTGGCCCCACGGAGCGCTTGGCGCAATCGCAACTCGCCGCGCGAGCGATTGTGGACAAGGGGTATGAAGCAATAGGGCTCGATCATTTCGCCAAGCCAGGCGATGCCTTGGCGATAGCGGCGCGCGCAGGGGCTTTGCATCGCAGTTTTCAGGGCTACACGGAGGATCGCTGCGAGACACTGATCGGGTTTGGCCCTTCGTCCATCGGCCGTTTTCGCCAGGGCTACGTGCAGAACAATATTTCAACCGCCGAGTACGGAAGTATAGTCGCGCATGGCGGGCTGGCGGTTGTCCGCGGTATCGCGCTTTCCGACGACGACCGCGTTCGCGGCTGGATCATCGAGAGGCTAATGTGTGATTTCGCCTTCTCGGCAGTCGATCTGGTGGAACGCTTCGGCAAAGCCGGCCAGAAGCTCCTTCTTGAGTCGAGTACCATGGCCCTCCACGATCCCGTTCGATTGCTTGAACTGGATGGCGACCGTTTCGTCGTGCCGGCTGAAAGTCGCCCATTCGTCCGAAGCATCGCGGCCAGGTTCGACAAATATTTCCAAAGCGGAAGGGCCAGGCACTCGGTTGCAGTTTGAGCCAAAGAGTGCGGTCGCGGTGACGTGCTCCCCTGTTTGCCTCCATTTGTGAGTGAGCCTGTTCACGTGTGATCCTTGACGGATCGGGTTACATATTCAAGCGGAGTTAGCCCATCGAGGCTCGTGTGCGGGCGATTCACTCATTGCCTCGGTTACTCGGAATCTGAGCGTGCCAGACGCCGCGACTTCTCCGGCATGCTGGACGTCGGCAAACCTTCTTTTCTGGCCTTGGCAAACGCTCGGTCGCCTTCCAGAAACCCCGCCAGCATGAAAGGGATGAGTTCTGCCACTGTTTCAGACTCGCCATAGGCCTGACGATAAAGGGCAGCATACTCCTTGAGTGCTTGGCCCAACTCCGCGCTGACGGTGATGGTAATCTTCGAAGGTGTTCGGTCTGGAAGCTTTCCAAGTTTCAAGTTGGCCATATTCACTCCCGCTCAACTCGCGTATGGCCGTAGCACCAGATCCTTGTGCACGATGACGCGCAGTGGCCAACCTGGGCGGATGGTGATGGTGGGCTGAACATTGAGGTTCTTCTCGGTGATGCGCTGGCCGGCTTGACTGACGTTCTGCTGAGTGGATTCCCGGATCGCTTTGACCAGATCGCTTTCGTTTTCTCCAAAACTTAACTCGGTGCCGACGCCCAGCAATGTGGCCAGCGCGACTCCCTTGATCAGCTGCCAGGTGTGGAAATCGATCTTGTCCGCGAGCCCGGCATAGCCGGCAGTGTCTGTCGTCGGCAGATTGTCGATTTCGATCGAAGAACCGTCTGGCAGTATTATTCGCTGCCAAACCAGAAGCGCCCGTTTTTGCCCGAAAGCGACGACGCTGTCATAGGTCCCGATCAGCCGCGAGCCCTGCGGGATAAGCAGGATGCTGCCGGTGAGCGTATCGTGCACGTTCTCGGTGACCTGCGCGACGACAAACCCGGGCAAGTCGGAATTTATGCCGGTGATGAGACTTGCGGCGATCACGCTGCCGGCCATGAGCTGATTTGGAGAAGCTGGCGTCTGCAATGCATGCGGGTTGTAGATCCCGCTGGTGTTGCGCTGGCTGACAAAATCGAGCTTGCGTTGTTGATTGTTCTGATCGCCCTCAGCCGGGGCAACGGAATCTGACGGCCGAGCTGCATCAGATTGCGGAGGCGCCCCGAACGGCTGCTGGGCACTTTTCGCATTACCGCCGATGCCCGCCTCCTTGGGTTGATTTTCAATGCGGAAGAAGACTTGTGATTCGCGCGCCTCAATCGCCTGCTGGGCAACACGCTGCTCCTCGGCGGAGTTGTCCTGCCCTGGCGCGATGCCGAGCTGGCGCCTCCGCTCAAGGATGGGGCGACCGAGGTCGCCCGGCAGTGGTGGTCCAAGCACAGGAGGGTTCGGCTTCACTCCGGAATAGTCCTTGGGAAGTGTTTCAAGTCCTTCAGGGGTTGGCTTGCGGTCAGTGTTGTAGAGATCTTCCGCCTTTTCTTTGAAGCGAAGCGCCGGTCCCTGCAGCGCCATCATCGTGACGCCCAGGATGGCACCGGACCCGACGGCAGCGATGGCGACGATCACGCCGCGCCTGAACCGCACGGCGCGGCGGGGCGAGGCCCGTAACTGCAGCTGCTCGGGATCGAGTTTTGGCGGAGCATCGGATGGGGAAGTGTCGGTCATAAGGCCCCTCTCCTCACCTGCTGGAGCGCGCAAAGAGAGATACGCGACGCGGCGGTTGACGGCCGTCCGTCCTTGTGATGCGCACCACTTGCTGCTGCTTGGTGCCGAGGCGTAGTTCGGCCGCGGCGAAGAGCCGATCGACAATGTAGTAGTTGCCGCGCATGCGGTAGTTGGCGAGCTGGTTGTCCCCGTCAGAGCCGACGATGAAGAGTGGCGGGGCATCTCCCTGGTCTATGCGGCGCGGGAACTCGATATAAACCTTGCTGCCATCATCGAAGGCTCGCGTCGGTCTCCAGGGCGGTGTGTCGCCCGTAATCGAGTAGCGAAAGCGAATGTTTTCGAGCGCCACGTTCGCCGCCACCGGCATGGTAGCCTCGGCCTGAGCGTTGCGCTGGCGGAGCGCGACGATCTGGTCCTCGCTGTATGTCCAGGAGATCGCCGCCATAGCGGTCTTATCGGTGCTTTGAAGCTGCAAATGGTAGGTGCGTCGTTCCGTGGTGATCACCAGATTGGTGCTAAGCCCCGGCGCGAAGGGCTTTACCAGCACATGGGTGCGCTGGTCGTCACCGGTGCCGCTGACGGTATCGCCGATGACCCAGCGCACCGTGTCGCCGGCCGACACGGCTGTCAGTTTCTCGCCCGGCTGTAGGGCGATATCGGTGACGCGCTCCGGCGCGGCATAGAGCTGATAAAGCGCGCCATCGGTGAAGGGATAGACCTGCACCGCATTGACGTAGCCGTACCGGGTGGGTTGCTGCGTCGCCGCCTTGTTGGCGTCGGCGACGCGTTCTTCAGGAGAGCGCTTGTCGGCGATTTTGCCCGGTTCTGGCTGCAACTGGCCGGGGAGCGGCAACGGCTTTGGCACCTCGACTATCTTGACCGGTGTCTCTGGCGCCTTCTCGATTGCCGCTGCTTTGAAGTCGGCAGCATCATACGAAATCTCAGGCGGCACCGGCTTTGATGCGCAGGCCGAGAGAACTGCTGCCGATGCGGATAGGATCAGCGCGGCACGGAACGATTGGGCTCTATTTGTCATCGGCGGGCTCCTTCGGGGAAACGGATGTCGGTGCGGCACTGTCGAGCTCGCGCGACCAGTCGATGGCGTTGATGAAGACACCGAGCGGATTGTTGCGCAGCTGATCCGTATTGCTTGGCGGGCGGATCACGATGGTGAGGATCGCGGTCCAGCGCGTGGTGCTGGCAAGGCTGCCGCGCTCAAAGACCTGCTCAGTCCATTTAACCTGGAACGAGCTGTCGGAAGCCCTGACCACACTGGTCACCTGGACGGACACGCTGCGCGTTCCGATCTGACCGAAGGGATCGTTCGCCTTGGCGTACTCATTGAGGAAGAGTGCCGCACGGTCGGTGGAAAAGTCGTAAGCCGCCAGCCAGTTCTGCCGCACCAGCACCGGATCAGTGGAGACGGAACGGACATTCTGGATGAAGCGGCCGAGGTGCCAGGCTATCTGGGCCTCGGAGGGCTCGTAGCCTTGGATCGCCGGCGCGACGGCGCGTGCCTCGCCGAAGCGGTCGACCTCGACGACGTAAGGCACAACACGGCTCTGCATCGACTGCCATACGAGTCCGCCAGAGAGCCCGGTCGCCAAGGCCAGACAGCCGAGGGCCATGAGCCGCCAGTTCCTAGCCTGTACTCGAGATGAGCCGATGCGCTCGTCCCATAGCTGGGCGGCCTTTTGATACGGCGTGACCGGTTCGGGTGTCTTGCCGTAACGTTGAACGGGTCGCTTGAACAGCATCTAGTCGTCCTTGTCGTTGAGAGATGGATTGGCGCTGCCTCCCTGGCTGTCGCCTTCACGGACAGCCTGCATGGCGGCGTGGCGGTGGGCACGGGCGGTCTGTTCGGAACGCAAGCGCCTTGCCCACGTCGGAGCGGCATTAGGGTCTGCAGCGGTTGGGTTTCCAGTCATGGACGCGGTGGGCGCACCACCGATCGCGGTCCGTGCGGCTTCCCGGCCGTCATCGGCGCTGCGCCCGAACGTTCCCGCGGCAGCTCTTGCTGCTCGCATCGCGGCGCCGCCGGCGGCACTGGTCACGCCCCGCAATCCAGCAGCCACACCGGACAGGCCGGTGTGGGGCGAGGTTGCTCGCCCGATCTGCCAGGCCGTTAAAGCAGCCGATCCCATCGTTGTGCCGGCCCGAATTGCGGCGAGACTGCCGCCGGTTGCCATGCGCGCGCCAGTAAATGCCGTGCCTCCGGCAACGAGCGATGCACCAGCTGCCGCCGCAGTAGTGCCAAGGGCGGCGCCCGCGCCAAGCTGCGGCGCGCCGGACACTAGACCCGACGCGATGCCGGGTCCAAAGATGCCGAGCCCAAGCAGCGCCAGCGCGCCCAGCACCTGTGACATGGCGGCGGCCAGGTCCGGCTCCTTGCCTTGCAGCGCGGAAGCAAACTCGCCGAAGAGGGTGGAGCCGATGCCGACGATGACGGCAAGTACCATCACCTTGATGCCTGAAGAGATGACATTGCCGAGCACGCGCTCGGCCAGAAACGCCGATCGATTCCAGAGTGCGAAGGGAACCAGAACAAAGCCGGCAAGCGTGGTGAGCTTGAACTCAAGGATTGTGATGAACAGCTGAATGGAAAGGATGAAGAATGCGATGATGACCAGGAACCAGGCCATGAGCAGCACGAAGATGGTGAGCGCGTTGCCGAAGATTTCTGGAAAGCCGAGCAGCTGACTTGCCTGATCAAGCAGCGGCCAAGCGCCTTCGAAACCGGTCGCGGCGATGCGGCCCGGGCGCAGGAGATTGTCTGGGGAGAGATTGCCGGAGGACGCGTTGATGCCGAGCCCGGCAAAGGAGCGATAGATGATGTCGGCGAGGTTCTTAAAATTGTTCAAGATGAAGGCGAAGACGCCGACAAAGAGCACCTTGCGGGTAAGCCGGCCGAGAATGTTGGGCTCATCGCCGAGCGCCCAGGCCAGCCCGGCCAGCGTGATGTCGATGCCGATCAGGATGGTGGTGAGGAAGGCGACGTCGCCCGAAAGCAGACCGAACCCGCTGTCAATATAGCGGATGAACGTCTCCATGAAGCGATCGATGACGCCAAGGTCGTTCATGCCGCCGCCTTCCTCGTCAGAGTTGGTGATCAATTGCCGGGATAGGCCGAGCCGGTACCCAGGAAGCGCTTGGTCGTCTCGCGGGCGGCTTCCTCGGACTGCGCCTTGCGCGCGGCATCCTCGGCCTCAGCTCGAAACTGAGTCGCGAGCAGCGTTTGGATCTGCATCTGCTGCTTGGTTGAAAGCGCGATCAGCTGGTTGGTGGCCTGGCTTGCCTGAAGCGCACCGGCTGCCCCTTGGCTGCGGTTGACGAGATCGGCAAGCAGGTCGCCGTCGGCGCGGACGTTCTCGACGATCTGCGACTGACCCGCATGGTCTGGCGGAACGCCTGCATGGCGCTCTGCCAGCGCTCGCGCGCAGCGGTTGCCACATCGCTGACCTTGATCGTGGCCTCGTAGCTTTCTGGATATTGGCTGCGCCACTGGTCTTGAAGCTTGCCCAGATCAAAGCTGAGGCCACTCGCCTGGTCCATCAAACCGTCAATGCGATGGAGCGAACCGGTGAGTTGGCCCACGGAAGAGAAATCCAGACGCTGAAGATTGCGCGCCATGTTCTGCAGCATGGTTGCCTGGTTCTGCAGCGACTGGATCTGGTTGTTGATCTGCTCCAGCGCGCGCGCCGCCGTCAGCACGTTCTGAGTATAATTGGATGGATCGAACACGATAAGGGCGTAGGCCGGCTGCACATAGTCGGCCATTGGCTTGGCGATCAGGGAAACGGTGATCAGGCTGGTGAAAAGACGGCGTCCAATCATGAGGATTGCTCCATGTCTGGTTGAGGGAATTGCTGGAGAAGCTCGGCAGCCCAATCGAGCCCGCGCGCGCTCAGAAAGCGGGAGGCAAAGCTGTCTTGCCCGTTTTCGGACTGGATTTTGTCGATCAGGGTCTGCGTCGCCGGATCGGAAGCGCCGCAAAGCGCAAGAGTGATGGGGCCAAGCCCGAGCTCGAAGAGACGGTTTCCGCTACGTGACTGAAGATAGTAGTGGCGCTTCGGCGTGGCGCGGGCGATCAATTCGATCTGCCGCTCGTTCAAGCCGAAGCGCTCGTAGGCTGCCCGCGCGTGCGGTTCCACAGCACGATCATTGGGAAGGAAAATGCGCTGGGGGCAGCTCTCGACGATCGCCGGCGCGATTGAACAGCCCGCGATATCAGCCAGCGATTGCGTAGCGAAGATCACCGAAACATTCCGCTTTCGGAGCACCTTCAGCCATTCGCGGATGCGGGCGGCGAAGAGCGGATTGTCGAGATAGAGCCAAGCCTCGTCGAGCATCAGCAGCGTCGGCCGTCCATCGAACCGCTCTTCAAGACGATGGAACAGGTAAGTGAGCACAGGCAGCACAGCGCCTTGGCTCTGCATCAGCTCTTCCGTCTCGAAACACTGCACATTCGATAAGGCCAGCCGATCATCATCGGCGTCGAGCAGGCGGCCGAAAGGACCGTCGAGTGTGTAGGGCATCAACGCGGACTTCAGCCTGTTGGACTGAAGCAGGACCGAAAGGCCGGTCAGCGTGCGTTCCTGCGCCGGCGCGGTGGCAAGGCTGGTGAGTGCCGACCAGATTGCCTCCTTCACCTCCGGCGTGACGGTGACATTCTCATGGGCAATGAGGCCGGCAATCCACTCGGCTGCCCAACTGCGGGCAGCCTGGTCGCGGATATTGCGCAGGGGCTGGAAGGCGAGCGCACCGTCAGCACCCAGTGCGTGGTGTTCTCCACCCGTGGCAAGGACTGCCGCGCGCGTTGAATTGCCTTTGTCGAAGACATAGACCTGCGCGCCGGCATAGCGCCGGAACTGCAGTGCAATCAGGGCAAGCAGCACCGATTTGCCGGCGCCGGTCGGGCCAACGATCAGCATGTGGCCGACATCGTCGACATGGGTGGATAGCCGGAATGGTGTCGACCCGTTGGTCTCTGCGAACAGAAGTGGCGAGGCCTCTCGCTGGGTGACCTTGGCGAGATGCTCGTTCGCCGTAGGACCTGCCCAGACCGACGACAACGGCATGAGATGCGCAAGGTTCAATGTGTGAACGAGCGGCTGGCGAACATTGGCATAGATATGACCAGGCAGCGAGCCGAGCCACGCCTCGACCGCATTGACGCTTTCGCGGATGGTGGTGAAGCCGAGCCCATTGATGATGCGCTCGACCGCGCGAAGTTTCTCCGCGGCGGCTTGATGGTCCTCATCCCACACTGTCACCGTTGTGGTGAGATAACCGAAGCCGACATGGTCGCCGCCCAACGCCTGAAGGGCTGCGTCGGCATCGAGCGCCTTGTTGTCGGCATCGCTGTCGACCAGCGGGACAGGTTCGTTGGTCACGACCTCGCGCAGGATGGCCGCGATCGACTTGCGCTTGGCAAACCACTGGCGGCGCAACCGTGTCAGCGTCTTCGTGGCTTCCGTCTTGTCGAGCGGGATGAAGCGCGTCACCCAGCGATAGGCGAAATCCTGATGATTCAACGCGTCGAGAATTCCGGGCCGGGTGAGATTCGGGAATCCGAGGACGGTAAGGGTGCGAAGATGGTGTTCGCCGAGCATCGGCTCCAAGCCGCCCGTAAGCGGCGCGTCGACCAGGATGCCGTCGAGATACATCGGCGTTTCCGGGACAGCGAGTGGATGGCGGCGGGTCGAGATTGTGCCGTGCAGGTAAGTCAGGGTCTCGGCATCGTCGAGCACGCGCACCTCGGGCATGAAGCCGGACAAAAGATCGAGGACCCGGTCGGTCTCGTCGCGAAACCGCGCCAGCTCCTGGGGCCAGTCTCTCCCGCCGCCAGATTGGTGTGCGTCAACGAGCGCGCTTTCAGCCCTCGCCCGTGCGTCCGGGGGCGGCATGAACAGCAAAGTCAGATGATAGCGGCTCTCGTAATGCGCGACCTTGCCCTCGAAGGCCGCGCGTCGTTCTTCATCGACCAGCCAAGACGCGGCGTCGGGAAAGGTCGAGTTAGGATAGCCGAGCGCCTCTATGCGCTCGGCTTCGAAGAACAATGCCCAGCCGGAGCCGAGCCTTCTCAACGCGTTGTTTGCCCGGGCGCAGATGCCGACAAGTTCTGCTTCCGTCGCGCTTTCGAGATCGGGCCCGCGGAACCGTAAGGTCCGCTGAAAGGTGCCGTCCTTATTGAGCACGATGCTGGGCGCGACGAGCGCTGCCCAGGGCAGATGGTCCGCAAGTTTGTCGGCTTTGCTGCGGTATTCTGACAGGTTCAGCATGCCAACCATCCCTTCAGACGAAGGTGACGAACGAGCACGCTGGCGAAGTCTGGATCGCGTCTTGTGGCAAAGACCGCCAGCGTGTGGCCGGCAATCCACAGCACCAGCCCAGCGATCCACTGCTGCAAACCGAAGCCGATAGCTGCGGCCACCGTGCCGTTGAGGATCGCCACCGCTCGCGGTGCACCGCCCAGCAGGATGGCTTCGGTCAATGCCCGGTGAACGGGAACCGCGAAGCCCTCAATATGCTGCTCTCCAGCGGCCATCAGACGAGTGCTCCGCCGCCAAAGGAGAAGAAGG
The DNA here is from genome assembly GCF_055811135.1 of Mesorhizobium sp. WSM4817. Taxonomy (NCBI): domain Bacteria; kingdom Pseudomonadati; phylum Pseudomonadota; class Alphaproteobacteria; order Hyphomicrobiales; family Phyllobacteriaceae; genus Mesorhizobium; species Mesorhizobium sp. WSM4817. Next base: position 58,570 of record NZ_JBVVQQ010000019.1, read on the forward strand.
AGAGAAAGAAGCTCGATGCCGCGAAGGCGATCGACAGCCCGAAGACGATCTGGATCAGCCGGCGGAAACCGCCTGCGGTGTCACCGAAGGCAAGGGTTAAGCCCGTGGTGATGATGATGATCACGGCGATAATCTTGGCGACCGGTCCCTGTACAGACTCCAGGATCTGCTGCAGCGGCTGTTCCCAAGGCATGCCGGAGCCTGCTGCGCGGGCTGAGACCGTGAGAACAAGCACGAGCGCGGTGGACGAAAGAAAGCGAAGCTTCTTGCACATGAATTGGCCTTTCAAAACTGCTGAAGTTGCGGGAGCGTCAGTTGGGTGACGGCGTAATCGCCGCTGCCGTCGAGACCGGTGACCTCGGCGATGGCGTCAATGCGGCGCGAGGATCCGCGCCCGGCGATGAAGACAATCAGATCGATGGCATCGGCGATCAGACGGCGTGGTACAGTGACGACGCCTTCCTGCGCGAGTTGCTCGATCCGGTAGAGGGCGGAGCGCGCCGAATTGGCGTGAACCGTTGCGATGCCGCCGGGGTGGCCAGTGTTCCATGCCTTCAGCATATCGAGGGCTTCCGCACCCCGGACTTCGCCGACGACGATGCGGTCGGGCCTGAGCCGCAGTGTCGAGCGTACGAGATCGGCAAGCGTCACCGAGCCCCGTCTTGTCCTGAGTGCAACGCAGTCCTTGGCAGCGCACTGCAGCTCGCGTGTGTCTTCGATCAAGATCACCCGCTCGTCGCATTCCGCGACTTCGACCAGCAGCGCATTGGCGAGCGTGGTTTTACCCGACGACGTGCCGCCTGCGACCAATATGTTGCGCCGCTCGCGCACGGCCTTCCTCAGCGCATCGGCCTGCAGCGGCAGCATGATTTGGTCGGCGACATAGTTGGCCAACGTGTAGAGTTTTGCGGCCGGTTTACGGATGGCGAAGCATGGCGCCAGAACGACTGGCGGCAACAGCCCCTCGAAGCGCTCACCCGAGGGCAGTTCGGCGCTGACGATCGGACTACCCGCATGCGCCTCGGCACGCACATGGGAAGCGACCAGGCGAACGATGCGTTCCGCCTCGGATGGGTGCATATGCACGCCGGTACCGACCCGACCTTCTCCCAGCCGGTCGAGCCGCAGCGCACCGTCGGGATTGACCATCACCTCGACAACAGATGAATCGGCAAGGGCCTCAGCGATTGCCGGGCCCATGGCGGTGCGCAACATGGCACGATGGCGATGGTCGACCTCCGGATGAGAACTCATCCTTCCCCTCCCCCGCCATTATCCGTCCCAAGCGACCGTTTGCCGGAGGCGATCTGGCGGCCCACTTGCTCGACGAATTTGTCGAAGCGCTCCTGGGCAATCGCTTGCGTCGCCCTGTCCGGGACTGGCGTGTGAGCATGAAGCGTGATAGAAAAGCGAATGAAGAGCGCCAGGCTCTCTAGGATCATCTCGACGTCGCGTCTGAGATGACCGAGGTCACGAGAAAGACGGTCGAGCCTTACGCCGTAGCGCCGGTCGAGCTCGTTCTCGCCACGCCGCTCGATAAAGGCCTCGACTGCCTTCGCCACGATCGCTGATTTGGTCGTCGATGGATCGCGGTTGAGGTCGTCCAGTTTCTTGCTCAGGTCGGGTTCGAGCAGAAACTGATGACGAATGCGCTGAGGGCTCATGTGGCTCGTTCCAACTGTCCCAGCGCTGTTGCGCGGGCGGGAACGAGCATCGGCGACTTCCTCGAAATTGCTTATGGCCGTTATCTACGCTGATTTGCGCTCTGTCTTCGGCAGCTTCTTTCAGAAGCCGGGTACGATGTCCTTGTTGTCGCCCGTTCCCTCGTTGATGCCATAGGCGCGTGCGGCAGTGGAAATTCGGTCCATCACGCGCCTGTCGGCAACTGCCTCGCTATCATCGTCCGCGGGCTTGAGCAGGTCGTCCCGGTCGGGCTCCAGGGTGACGGCTGTATGCTCTTCAGGCAGACCCGGATGTCGCTGTTGCTGGACACCTCCTTCATCTTCAATTGCCTCGCCCGCGCTTTCGCCGCCGCCAGCAAGACGGCGGTCAACGCCCCGCACCTGCCCGATCCAACAGTCCGGGCGCGGTACTGGCCGATCCGCGTAAGCGCCGTCGCGCAATACCGGCGCAGAAAGCACGCGCTCGGTGAAATTTTGATCCTGGTAGTAGCGCAGCTTCTTCGCCCGGATCGGCGGCAGCCCTGAAACCAACACCAGTTCATCGGCTTGCGGCAACTGCATCACCTCGCCCGGTGTCAATAGTGGGCGGGCGGTCTCCTGGCGGCTAACCATCACGTGCGACAGCCAGGGGGCCAAGCGATGGCCGGCATAGTTGCGCATGGACCTCAGCTCCGTTGCCGTGCCGAGCGCGTCCGAAATGCGTTTGGCCGTGCGCTCGTCATTGGAGGAAAAGGCAATCCGCACATGGCAGTTGTCGAGAATGGCATTGTTGTCCCCATACGCCTTGGAGATCTGGTTCAAGGATTGCGCGATCAGATATGCACGGATGCCATAGCCGGCCATGAAGGCGAGCGCGGTTTCGAAGAAATCAAGGCGACCGAGCGCCGGGAATTCGTCCAGCATCATGAGCAGTTGATGGGTCCTGCTCTTCTTAGGATCCCCCTCCAGCCGCTCTGTCAGACGCCTGCCGATCTGATTGAGCACAAGTCGCACCAGCGGCTTCATGCGCGAGATGTCCGATGGCGGCACGACCAGATAGAGTGACATCGGTCGCTCAGCATCCAGGAGGTCGGCAATGCGCCAGTCGCAGGCTGATGTCGCTGCCGCCACCGTAGGATCGCGATAGAGGCCGAGGAACGACATGGCGGTCGAAAGAACGCCTGAACGCTCGTTCTCCGACTTGTTCAACACCTCGCGAGCTGCCGAGGCCACGACAGGATGGACCTGGGGCTTATCCGCCGCGCCGAGATGGTTGGTCGTCATCATCCGCCGTAGTGTCGCGGCAAACGAGCGTTGCGGGTCCGACAGGAAGGTGGCGACGCGAGCGAGCGTCTTTTCCTCTTCGGCGTAAAGCACGTGCAAAATGGCGCCGACCAAGAGTGAGTGACTGGTTTTCTCCCAGTGGTTCCGCCGGTCCAGCGCGCCTTCCGGATCTACCAGGATGTCGGCGATGTTCTGGACGTCGCGGACCTCGTCTGGACCTTTTCGTACCTCCAGCAGCGGGTTATAGCGCGCCGACCTCGGATCGGTCGGATTGAACAGAAGACAGTAGGAGAACTTCGAGCGCCAGCCGGAGGTCAACTGCCAGTTCTCGCCTTTTATATCGTGAATGACGGCCGAGCCGGTCCAGGACAGAAGAGTTGGAACAACCAGTCCGATGCCCTTGCCTGATCGTGTTGGGGCAAAGGCCATGACGTGCTCGGGCCCGTCATGGCGCAGATAACGATCCTTCAGCTTGCCTAGGAAAACGCCGGCCGGCCGAAACAGCCCTGCCGTCTCGATCTCGTGAGTCGCGGCCCACCTTGACGACCCATATGTGGTGACCGACCCGAGCTGTCGCGCGCGCCAGAGCGAGCCGGCGATCGCGGCGGCACAGCCCACGAACCCACTGGCGCCGGCAAGCGCACCGGCCTTATCGAAGACCTCGGGCGCATAAGCGTCGAAGTGGAACCACCATTCGAACAGTTTCCACGGCTTGTAGATCTGCCAGCCAGCCGCGACTAACCATGGCGCGCCGAGTGGCGGTTGATGGCCGAGCATGTGGGCGCACCACTGCGTGGCCGCCCATACGCCGAGTATCACGATTGCGAACACGACGGCGATCTGCCCAATCAGCAACTTCGTAGGCGTCATTGGCTTGCTCCGCAGTTCTGGACATGCGGGGCCAAGCATCGCGCGGCGCGATGTGAACTGAAATGCGCACTACGCACGACCAGGTGCGATGAGGGAATGGGCAGGACCGCTCAGACTGGAACCTTTCGGTGGAGCAAATATGTCCACTTGGCCGCAGACCTGATCTGCGTCTCGTCGACATCCAAATGCCGGTGACGCTTGGAAGTGTATTTCCGATGGACGCATGCCACCTATGAGCGCGTCACAATCATTCGACGGTAACCGATTTTGCGAGATTGCGCGGCTGGTCGACATCTTTGCCCATGGAGACCGCCGTATGATAGGCAAGAAGCTGTATCGGCAGCGAGAAAATCATAGGTGCGATAATCTCGTCGACGGCCGGCAGCACGATCGTATGCATCGTGTCGAGTTTCGACGCAGCGGCCCCATTTTCATCGGTGATGAGGATAATCCGCCCTCCACGGGCGGCCGCTTCCTCCATATTGGAGACGGTCTTGTTGAAAAAGCGATCATGTGGCGCGATGACGATCACTGGCATGTTCTCGTCTATCAATGCGATCGGACCATGCTTCAATTCGCCAGCCGCATAGCCCTCAGCATGGATGTAGGAAATCTCCTTGAGCTTCAGCGCACCTTCCATCGCCAGTGGGAAACTGGTGCCGCGGCCAATATACAGGACACCATGACACTTTGACAGTTCGCGCGACAGGAGCTCGATATCTGGCTGGATGCTGTTCAGTACCCGGCCCATGACGCCCGGCATTTCGGCAAGGCTCCGGACGAGCGCCTTCACCTCATATTCAGTTAGCGTTCCACGGTCCTTGGCAGCGCCGATGGCGAGTGTGGCCAGAACCGCAAGCTGGCACGTGAAAGCCTTGGTGGAGGCGACGCCGATCTCCGGGCCGGCAAGGATCGGGAAGATCGCGTCGGCCTCCCGAGCGATGGTCGATTCGCGGGAATTGACGACAGCGCCGGTTTTCAGCCCACGCCCCTTGCAGTACCTCAGGGACGCGAGCGTATCGGCGGTTTCGCCGGATTGCGAAATGAAAAGAGCCGCCGATTCCGGCGGCAACGGGATCTCCCGGTAGCGGAATTCGGACGCAACGTCGATTTCGACCGGCAGGCGCGCATAGCGCTCGAACCAGTATTTTGCGATCAGTCCGGCCAGATAGGCGGTGCCGCAAGCCGAGATCGCCAGGCTCGGGATGCTGGCGAAATCTATGCTCGAAACCGCATCGACGCGATTCCCTTCGAAGTTGATGTAATGATCGAGCGCACGGGCGATGACCTCGGGCTGCTCGTAAATTTCCTTCTCCATGAAGTGGCGACGGTTGCCCTTGTTGGCCAGGTATGCCCCGGCCGTGGAAGTCTGGCGCGGACGTTCGACGGGATGGCCATCGAAATCGAAGATATCGGCGCCTGCCTTGCCGATAACGGCCCAGTCGCCGTCGACGAGATATGTGATTGCATTTGTGAAGGGAGCTAGCGCCATGGCGTCGGAGCCCAGGAACATCTCGCCGTCGCCGTGACCGATCGCCAGCGGTGGTCCATTGCGCGCCGCCATGATGGTCGACGGATCATCCTCGAAGAGAATGGCAAGCGCGTAGGCGCCCCTGACGCGCTTCAGCATGGCGTGCATTGCCTCACCCCGCCCCATGCCCTCCCGGCGGTGTCTTGCCAAGAGATGCACGACGACCTCGCTGTCGGTGTCGGTCTGGAACTCGGCGCCCGCCGCCACCAGTTCGTCCTTCAACTCGGCGAAATTCTCGATAATGCCGTTGTGAACGACGGCCACACCGTCCGTAAAGTGCGGGTGCGCGTTGCGCTCAGTCGGTGCCCCATGCGTTGCCCAGCGCGTGTGTGCGATGCCGATGGTGCCACTCAGCGGCTCTTCCTTCAACCTCGTCTCGAGATTGATGAGCTTGCCCTTGGCGCGCCGGCAGTGCAACGAGCCCTCGGTGATGGTGGCAACGCCGGCTGAGTCATATCCTCGATATTCGAGACGCTTCAAAGCGTCGACCAACCGATCAGACACCGGCTGATGCCCAACGATGCCAACAATCCCGCACATGATCGTCTCCGAATTCTTCCCGGTAGCCTCAGCCGACCCGAAGGGCACCGCCCGGCGCTGAGCCTCCTAGTAGAATTCGGTAAAACAGGTAAAATCGATTGTTGGGATGGCTGCCATCCAGCCAGTGGATAGAAGAGGACGTGTTGACCAGCGAGAAACGGTACGCGCGGTGCCGGCTTGCGTCCACCAACCGCCAGTTGGGACGAGTTTCCGTAGTCGGCTGAGGCGTAACGATTATCGCAATGTCCGCTTTTTACATGCTGTTGACTCGCCCAGTTAACGGCCCTTAGAACCATTGACTGCTACAATGCTTAGGGGTTTTCAAAATGCCGTTCAAACGGGCCGGTCTATACCCTGCCGATCTCGATCTATGCCAACGGGTATTCGACCAGATATGCAGTGACGAGCATATCGCCCGCTCATCGTTGGAGGCCGACAACCTCGCCCTGGATATTTTAGTCGCGTTGGAAGAAGAGGCTGACGCGGATGAGGCTGAGCTGCTTGAACTCATCAGATCGAAGCGGCGGGCTACTCGTCATCTCCGCTGAGGGATGCAGTCACCCAGACCTTCCCTTTGCCTGTTCGACTGCCTTGCTGGCCGCCTTGGCAAACTCCTGCATGTTTGCTCACGCGCACTGTCGGCCGTCTGGAACTTGCGCCAAACTCATCAGTTCTGGACAATGCCAAACAGCGCGTGGCAACGACCCTGACTTCCATCGGCACGCTTACATCCCGGCCGGCTGCTCAACGCCCCTCAAGGCGTGGCCTGGAAGCGTCGCAGCGCCCGCGGCAGCGCGGCGGCCAACCTTGACTGCGTCTCGACACGAGGTCGGCGCTTCACCGGAAACGACGCAAGGGCAGCGACAAGCACATGCGCAGGAGCCTGCCGCGGCAGTCAACTGAACCAGCAAGCGGCCCCGGGTGTTCATCCGCTTTCATCCGGGCTTCGCCGTCAACCCAAAGCGGACAGCTGATGTGCTACAAGAACCGGACTACGACAACTTCGGCGTCGAGCTCCGGCCGGAGTTTCGCCACCACCGGGCCGATCCCCATCTCAGTAGACAGCCTCTATAGGGGCGTTTGCGGTTTCGAGTTGGGTTCTCAATGGCAGATAGCTGCGGTGAAGGTGTGGGCTGAGCAATTGCGGGTCGGCCGGAGACATGCGCAGCAGCAGTTCGTTTTTATGTGCCGTTGCTGGGTTATGAATCGGCTGCGCACGGTCCGGTCTTTTGAGTAGGCAAGGCCAATTTTCGAGGTGTTGGGGCTGCTCATGGCTCCCTCCCGAGTTGGGACGGAAGCATGATGCTCGCCTACAGCCGACGATGCTCGTAACGTTTATCGCCGATGTCGACATCGTTACACCCCATCGGTGCGACGAGCCTCGGCTTTTCCGAGCATAAGAGCGGTTCACCTCGTCCACCGATCAGCTTGGAAAGCGGCGATACTCTGATGCTCGAAGCGCATGGCCAAACTGCTCGACCTCGTCAGATCGTTCGCGAGCCATTGAAGCGGAGGCGGACTCGTTGCTCGGAATGCCCTTATCCTCATGCCATGTGGAAGGGCATCCACAGCGACAGCAGCCGGGAGGAGCTCGATCCCTTGTTTTTTGTCGAGCTGGTTCAGTAAATGTCCTCGACGTTTGCACGAGCTCCGGCAAGCTTAACGGCGATCTGGCGCGAGCCCGAGCATCTTGGTTAGAATGGGATCGCAATTGGCCACGGGGCGCGCTGTCGTTGGTTCGATAGACCTACCAGAGCTGGTGGCACTCACGCTCTCGGAGCGCCTTGGTCGAACTCTTGCCGGGCCATCCAAGGCACACCGCACTCACGCATGGCTGCCACACAAGTTATGAAACGCTAGGCCCACTCCTTTGCCGACCGATGTTCCAGGAGATACCGTCTCGCTGCACTATGCCAGAAATCTCTTTGCCGACATGCCGCTCGAGCACCGGCCGCCACGGGACGAGCACAAACTCGCGCGATTTCTCGATAAGGGCGTATTTGCCGCTGGCGAGCTCAACTGAGCGGCGGAGAGTGCCTTGTACCCGGTCTCCGGGTCGCACTTCAGCATAGGACAGACCGAGCTCTTCCGAGAGCTGACCGGCAACACGGTTCAGTTCACGCTGGCGGAGGATCGAAATCATGTTGGCGCGATAGACGGTGCGGTCCTGCTCTTCATGCGCGAGACCCTGAGCAATCAGCCATTGCCGCCTGCGGGCTTGCGCCTCCCGCACGTCACGGCCAAAGCCGGAGTTGCGCAGGGCCTCCGGTGAATCGGAAACCATTTCCCGGTCGATCCAGGTGGCACCGTCGAACCCGATTTGCTGATCAAGCGACATTGATGAGAGCTTGTCGACGACAACAGGCACAGCCATGGCTCGCTTGCGCTCGTAGTCGGCGACTTGGTCGAGATGGTTCGGCGCGATAATCCATGTGCCGTCGGCTTCGCGCCTGACAGTGCCGGTTTCGCGGCGAATGGCTTCCAGACGACGCACATGGGTTTCGGCGAAGCGTTCGCTGGCAGACGGATCATGCTTCAGGTGGATATCAACATTGTAGCGCCCGCCGTGGACGGCAGCGATCTCGGCCACGGTGCGGTCAACCTGCCTCGGCCCGGTGTTTCTTGGCGTGACACGGACGATGCAGCCGTCGGGCGTCGGTTCGGTGGCCTCGCCTTTGCCGACATCGATGTAGTGGCTTTTCCCGTCCACCCCATCCACAATGAGGTAGTGGCGGTCGTTGATCTCGTCGGCAAGCCCGCGCGCCACAAGGCGGCCAACGAAAGGTTGCGCGAGCTGCCCGGATTGATCGTGGATCACACAGTCGGCTGCACTTCGGGATAGTCCTCTACCCGCAATGTCTCGGTGCATCGTCTTGATTATGTCACCGCGCTCGCCGATGCGCTGCAGTGTCGCTTCGAGCTCATCGTCGAGGCGCCAGCGGCCGGAGCTGATCTCCTCGGCCAGACCCATCCGTCCGAGTTTGCGCAGGCGGCCCTGGTGCAGGGTCTGTCGAAAGTCGTTGCGGCCGACCGGAGAAACCAGTCCATCGCTGTCGCGCATGCTGAGCAGCTGCCGGTCGATGCTGGTGAAGCGCTCCTGCTCCATTTCCTGGCGCAGGCGGTGCTCGATCTCGCGATCGGTTCGTGGACCGAGATCGAGGCTGACCAGCTCGGCGGTCCGTTCGCGGATTCCGCTTGAGATATATTCCCGCGCAATGACGAGGTTCTCGCCGCGGTCGTCCTTGCCACGGACGATAATATGGGTGTGCGGGTGGCCGGTGTTGAAATGATCGACGGCAACCCAGTCGAGCTTCGTGCCGAGATCCTCCTCCATCTGCGCCATGAGCCGGCGCGTGAGTGGCTTCAGGTCGTCATACTGGATGCCGTCTTCGGGTGCGACGATGAAGCGGAATTGATGCCGATCGCCATCGGCACGATCAAGGAAGGCCTTGCTGTCGACGCGATCACTGTCGGCGCCGTAGAGCTCGCCAGGCGCGCCTTCCCGGGTAACGCCGTCGCGTTGGATGTAGCGCAGATGCGCACGCGCCCCACCCTGGCCTTTGCCGGCCAGCTTGACGACGCGCGCCTTGACCACCACCCGCCGCTGCCGGAAGGCAGCATACCTGTCGCGTGATTTCAGCAGCGCGGCGGCCGCTCCGCCGCGCCCTGCCCAGCTGCCGTTAAAGCGGCCGCCGGGCTGGGGCCGGCCGCCGGCTCTGTTGATCGCCGCCAGGACCTGGCTGGCGAAGCGTTTGCCTGCCTTCGAGCCGCGCGAGCCTATTCTGCCGAGCTTCGGCCTGAATTCGTCATCCTGCATCGTGGCCTCCCAGAAATCTCAAGCAGTGTCAGATACTTGCGTATTCCGCACTCCCGGCTCTGCCAGCAGCCTCCAGGAAAAACGATGTGCAGACAAAGACTTCGCCGCCTCCTGGAGGCAATGCCTTTATCTTGCCTTACGCCGCCCTTCCGCTTTCCGGCTTCCGCACCCGCCCTTTCCCGCCCCGCAAACCGCCCGCTCGCCGAGTCACCCGCCATTCGGTTTCGTCCGAGCGCGATTGACGCGCAGCGGCACAAAGAGATCGCCTTTCGCTTCGCCGGCGCGAACGCCGTTACGAAGGAAGAAGAGCGAGCGGCCGGAGGGAGCGTTTTGGCTGTTTGGCGCCTTGGAGTCCCCTTCGAATTGATCAATGTCGTCCGCCGAAATCCCCTTCCCCCTGAGCTGTTTAAGATAGGCAGCTGTCTCCTTGGGCAGCGGCTTCCCACGCTTCAAATGCTCTTCGTAGCGCTCGGGTCCTGCGTTATAGGCGGCAAACAGGCCGGGGAATCCGAAGCGGTCAAACATGGCGCTGAGATAGGCGGTTCCGGCGAGAATATTGTCACGCGGATCGTGCGGATCGGCTCCCAGACCGTGCTCGGCACGCATGTCCTCATACGTTTCCGGCATCACCTGCATGAGGCCCATTGCGCCCGCGCGTGAGGTAATTGGGCGGCCGTCGAGCATGGTCTTGCCGCCGCTTTCGGCCTCCATGACCGCGTAAATCCAGGCCTGAGGAATACGGAAGCGTCTGCTTGCTTCGCCTGTGAACTGGTGCCACCTATGAAGCTGCGGAATTTGGGAGATGGCGACCGGCTCAGCGCCGGTCGATGCGGAACAGGCGCATGGCGCAAACGCGATCGTGCCGAACATCAGGAGGGTCACTCGGTCCATAGCGGCACGAGCCTCCCGACGACATTTGCGCGCGGCACCGGCCCGAAATAGCGGCTGTCGAATGACCGAATATCGTCGCTGCCGAGCAGGAAGATTTCGTTGTCGGCGAGTGTCCGGCACCCGTTCCACCGTGGCAGCGGGCGGCCTCTGGTATCCTTCGCCAGCCGTCGCGCAACGATCTCGCCGTCGATGATGACCGCTTCATTGAAGGTGCAGACTTCGTCGCCCGGCAGCGCGGCAAGACGTTTTACCAGCGGCACGTTGCGGGGCAGATAGCCGCGTTGGGCGGCGAGTTCGGCGAGCGATTCTGGCGGGCGGACGAGCGCCAGATCGCCCCGAGCCGGTGCTGCAAACCCGAGGCGATAGAGGCCGACGGGCGCGCTGGCCGAGGCGTTCCAGACCAGCCAGGGCCTTGGTTTGACGGTGCCGGCGAAGCCGATCAGGGTCAGTCCAATCACGGCAGCGGCGATGGTTTTGGGTGCCTGGAGGCGCCGCAGGCCGCTGCCGATCAGACGGATGGAAGGGCGCCGGCTCATGCTCGGCCTCCCTGGCCGGCTTGGCCGGAACCGGCCTCACCACCCTCGTTACCGGCGTACTGTGGGTGTCCTTTCGACCATCCGTCGAGTTCGTCGATGTGGTAGCGGACATAGCGGCCGTGCTTGCGGAATTTCGGGCCGCCGCCCGTGAGCCGCATCTTTTCCAGGGTGCGCTGGGAGAGCCCGATATAGAAGGCTGCTTGGGCTGTGCTGAGAAAGGGACTGCCCTTTTTGGCGCGGGCCGCGCGTTCGTTTTCGTCGTCCATGGTGATCCTCGTTTCGCTTCGGACAAGCGAGGGCGAGGATGGGCGAGCGAGATCGCCTCCGGGACGGGCGAAGAGTCCGGGGAGAGTTTTCGCCGCCTTTTCGGGCGGATGGGTTTGGCTGGAGCGCCTGGGAATGAGCCCCGCGCCGGCTGGGGCGCGAGGCTCGGGTCGGCCGATCAGTCGGCCGGGTTCCAGATGATGGCGTAGGTGTCGTCATCGTCCTGGCCGGCGGCGCGGCCGAGATTGGCGTAGAGCTTGCGCGGTCCGAACTCCGGCGCCGCAATCGACAGGCTCACATAGTCGTTGCCGGAGGTTTCGCCGGTGCGGATCCAGCCGGCGCCAACTTCGACCCCTTGCGTCAGCACCCGGAAGTCGGGATGGTTGTCGGCGCTCTTGGCCTGGTTGGGGACGATGTCGATGTCGGCGCGGACGCTGAGCGTCTTGAGCTGGCCCTTGTAGCTGCCGTTTTCCTGCTTGTTGACGTAACCGATCGCGGTCATTTCGAAGTCTCCTTTTGCTGTCGCCGGGGACCATCCCCTGCGATGGCGGACCGTAATGGGCGCGTCCGGACCGCCTGAACCCGACAGGGCCGAAGCGATAGCGGAGGACCCGAGCGGGCAGCTTTTTTGAAGCGAAGCGGCGCGAGGAAGCCGCCGCAGGCGGCGGGGAAAAAAGCTGATCGGCGAGGGTTTCGGGCGGCCGGATCCGCCCATAGGTCACAAGCCAGCCGCAGGGGAATGGTCCTTGAAGAGAGCAGGAGATCGTGGGAAACGCGGTCGCTACAGCCAGGCAGGAGGGGCGGGAATTTACAAGGCCTGCGGCTGATCAGGTGCCCACGCCGATCGAGATCGTGACCGCAGGTTGGGCGCAGATCAGGCATCGGGCGGGCGGACCGACCCATGGGGATCAGGAGTTTGCCGGCCTGGATTTTGGTGCGCGATGCGGGGCAAAGGAAGCTCGAACATGCAGCCACTGCGACCGGGGTACAGTGCCGAAGGGCTGCTGCCGAGAAGCCGCGGCCGGCCGTGACAGGCTATTCGAAGACGAACAGCGACCTGACCCGTGCCCATTGATCGGCGGTGCGGAAGCCGCCTCGATCAGTGTAGCTTTCGACCGGGAATTTCATCCAGCACGGCAGCCAGGTCTCGACTTGTCTGCGGCGTTATCGCCCGAAAGAAAGTCGCGGATGATCCTCTTTTGCGTCTTCACCTTTTCGGCGACACTGCCGTCCGCGACATGTTCGCCGCCGACTTCGGCAAGCATGGAATTGGCAATTTCCTTGTCGCGCAACAGGTCGAGAATGCGTCGTCCGGTTGCCAGCAAGGGCCGATGTCGACATTCAGATGCTTGCCGAGCGCCTCGATGACGGCGCTGCCGGCTTCAAGTGTCTCGGCCATGACGATGCTGAGAACGCGCACGACATGATCGTCGCGGAGCGCCGGAGCCGCGCGAAGATGCTTGCCGTGCCGAGGTCGTCGCCATTGCCGCAGCGATTGTGCCATCCTCATCCGGTTGCCCAAGCAGCGCCAAGACCTCGCGCCGTTTTTCGGCGAACGCGGCTTCCGCCCTGCTTCCGGCGAGGCTTGCGGCCACGATCTCGCTGCAAGCGCGCTACGGTTCGCGGCGAACCTGCCACAGGCCGGAACCGGCTATCGCATGCGCCACCATCAGGCGAAGTGCTTCGCTCGGACGGTCGAGCAGCCCCAAGCGCACGCCTCTCTGATCAGCCGTGAGAACGTCTCCCATTGCGACACTTCGTCGGAGTCGAGGCGGGCGACGTTCTCGATCAACGAGGCTTCGAGGGCATCGGCGTCCTCGCCAGCCTCCATGATGGCGCAGGGCAAGGGATCGGCTGTACTTCACTCGTCGGCGAGCGATTTCGCGGCGAAATAGCGCGCCGTCCGGCGACGATCTCGAAGCTTTCCGGCGAGCCGTTGGGCCGCACCAGAAGCGGCACGAGGACGCCGCGCGCGCGGACGGACGGCAGAATGTCGGACAGGTCGGGCGCGCGTTTTCCTTGGCGCATGTTGAGGGCGGAAATATTCAGTCGGTCGAGCGGAATATGGGCAAGCTTCGTGTCTTTCTCCTTCGTTTGGGGTGCGATTGTCCCCGCCGGGGAGACCGAAGGCCGATGCGGCGGGGACGGGTTTGCGCCTAGCGGCGCTCTGGCTCCGCCGCGTCTGGCGGAAGCTCGGAATGGGATTTGGCAAGTGCTTCCGCTGCCTGCCGCAGAAGCCGCTCGGCTTCGGTGATCTGGCCGGCGCTGCGCGCGGCCTCCGCATAAACGGACAGCGGAAAACGCGCTATGAAATAAAGGTCGCGCTCGATGCCCAGTCCGAGCGGACCCTTGATGGATTCGAGTTCGGCAAGGCTGACGCTGCCGAGTTCAGGGAAGCCGAAGCCGAGGTCGCAAAGGCCGAACAGCGTGTCGCCGTCCACATCGAGTTCGGTCAGGAGCCAGATCGCAGGACCGGCCGGATCGAACAGTTTCACGACCGGTGCGTGGTCGGTTTCGGTGTCGGCAGCGCCGTTGGCGAGGAGCCGGGCGCGCAGTTCATCGGTGATCAGGATCATTGCGGAATTCCTTCAAGACGGTTCGGGCTGACTGAGTTGCGGCTTTTTGAAACAGGCGGATACGAGCGGCTGGTGCGCCGCGCGCGGGCGCGCATCGGCGCGCCCTCAGAAGCGCAAGGCGGTCGCGCATGGCGATGGAGCGTGCTCACGCGGCGATCTCGGCATTCGCCTCACTTTTGATCTCGGCATGCGCCTCACCTTCGACGTCGGTCTTAAGGCCGAGCAGGAAATCGGCGGCTTTCGAGGCGTGGCTGGCGGCGCGGAAGATGGCGCGATTGTCCTCGCGCAGCACCTTCAGCCATGAGCCGATATAGTCGGCGTGGCGCACCGTCGGCTCGATACCGAGACTGCTGCAGATGAAGGCTGCGGCCATCTCGGCGACCAATTCCTCGCGCGCATAGGTTCTGGAGCCGAATGAGCCTGACAGGTCGCGCGCGAGTCGCGTCGGGTGGCCGGTCCAGTGGCCAAGTTCATGAAAGCAGGTGCGGTAATAGTCGATCTGGTGAAAGAAGGCGGGCTGCGGCGGCACCTGAATAAAGTCGCTGCCCGGCATGTAGAAAGCGCGATCGCCGCCAATGCGAAAATCAGCACCACTTGCATGAATGAGCGCCTCGGCTTGCGGGACGATCTGGCGCGCGGGCAGCGGTTCGGCGGCGGCATAGAGATGTTCGGGCAGGTTATCGCACTGCGCGACATTGAAGACGGTGAAGCGCTTCAAAAAAGGCACGGCCTGCGGCTCATCGCCATCGGCCTTCGCGCGTTCCTTCTCGTCCTTTGGGACAAAGCGATCGGCATGCACGATGGTGGTGCCGTGTTCGCCCTTCCTGACATTGCCGCCAAGGGCAAGCGCCTGCCGGAAGGTGAGCCAGTTCTGGCTGGGGTATGGGCGCTCGATGACGGCGCCCCACAGGATCAGGATATTGATGCCGGAATAGCGCCGCTGGGTGGCTGCATTCCTGGGCAGGCCAAGGCCTGCCTTTGCCCTGCCCCAGGGCTTGACCCATGGCACGGTGCCGCGCTCCAGTTCGGCAACGATGCGATCTGTGATCTCCTGATAGAGGCTGGCGCCTGAGCGCCCGCCCTTGCCCGCGCCAGCCCCTCGGCTGCCGGAACGCTTGTTGTTTGCACGCATTGTCTGTTCCTCCGTTCGCCAATTGCGCCCTCCCCCGGAAGCGGGGTGGGCGGCAAAAGCGACCGGAAAGGCCCGCCGTAGAAGGCGGACCGCATCCGAAGGACCGGAACGAAGAGGAGGACCCGGAGCGGCAAGCGGAGGGTTGCGGGATGCCGCGGCTGGCCTAGAAGGGAGTGCCGCCCACCCCGTGCCACCGGGGAAGGCCACCACAAAAATCGACGCCGGCCAGCTGGCCGGCGACCGTCAGCAGCCGACAGGCTGCCGGCGTCAAGGGGGCGAAGCCGGATGGCCGAGACCGCCTGAGCCTGTCGAAGAAAAGCGGGCTCGGTGCACGAGCACCCGGCGCGCGCCTTCAGGCGCGCGGGCGCTCAGGACTCTGGTCCCGAGAGCAGTTGATGCGGTCAAAATGCCCATTTTGCAGCTGTGGAAGACTGAACCTTGGCGTTTGCGCGCACATCGGCGATGCAGCTTCGCAGCCCGGCCGTCTCTACCACCCCGGCTATCACTTCGTCGCCGACCACCAACGCCGGCGTGCCGGTGATGTACAGCTCGTTCGCGAGCGCGCGATCGCGTGCGATGGCTTCGGTGATGGCCGGGCCTTCCATATCCCGCTTGAGCTGCTCAACATCGAGGCCGACACGTGCCGCAATGACTAGGGTGGTTCTTTGGTTCACCAAGCCGGGAAAAGCAAAAAGGGCGCGATTAAACGCCTCATATTTTCCCTGTTTGTGGGAGGCGAGCGCCGCACGCGCGGCGAATTCGGAAGCAGGTCCCAGGACCGGGAGCTGTTTACGCACAATCCTCAGATTGGAATCATGCTTGAGGGCTTGCTGGAGAATGAGGTCCATTTCCTTGCACAGCGGGCAGTTGTAGTCGAGGAATGAGACCAGGGGGACGTCGCCCTGCGGATTGCCGGCGATTGGCGAGGCGAGGTCGTTGAGGAGTGCGTCGCGATGCTGCGGAATGAGTATCCTCAAGTCCGCCGCGAGCAAGGCGTTCATCTCCGAGCCGTTGCAGGTCGTCAACCTATCTGGCTGTCGCCTTAGCGTTCCCAGCACGGACAGGGCGAGGACTAAAAAACCGATTACGGCGACAAGGACGGCGTTTTGCTTTGACATGGGTCGGGCTCCAATCAGCCGTTAACGGGGCAGCAACGGCTGGCCTTTTGGCGTGAAAGTTGGTCGTCGCTTTGGATCGCTTGCCCGGCAGTTCCCGCAGTATCGGCAGTCGCGGGGGCTCACAATGTCGATGCCGGCGCCATCTGGCGGTTGCTTTATGACGGCTTCGCTCCAATGGGCTGACTGCATAGCTGAGCGGCGTTCGCGAGTTGCCAGCCGAGACCACCGGTCATCACGCCGGGCGATCTGCCCTTCAACGAACGCCCGAGCGCCGAAGGACCCGCTCGCGAGAGCCTTTGCCAATCGTCCATCATCCGGCTCGCCCTTCGGGCAACACGAACCTTCCCACTGCGTTGCCGAGAAAAATGGTCAGCACACGGCACTCCGACACAAAGTGGTCGACGCGAAGAATAAGCGTCACGCCGACAGCTGGGGCGGTCGGAACGACAAAGAGCGCCGCGGCCAACGTGAGGAGGCCCGCACCGGTAATGCGAGTTGTTCCCTTCGAAGAGAGCAAGGCGACGAACAGCAGCAGGATCCGACCGCCGATCGACATATCCGTGTTCGTCGCCTGGGCGAGGAAGAGGGGGACCAGCGTCAGGTGGATATTGGTGCCGTGCAGATTGAATGAATATGCGGCCGGGATGCCGAGGCCCACGACCGAACGCCTGGCGCTCGCCCCTTCGACGGGCGCGGCCCTCATCAGAATGCCGACCAGCTTGAACACCGGCGCGAGGAGCGCCTGAAGCAAAGAAAGCACAGGCTTGCCCGTGTCGCCGACCATCGCCAGAGCGATGCCGAACAGCACCGAGAAGAACAGGACCTGCATGATGTCGCCTTCGGCGAAGGCACCAACGATTGACGGCATCAGCAAGCCGGTCACGAACTGCTCGTGGATCTTCGCCGCATAGCCCTTCACGGCCTGAGCATCGAGCGAGGCTGGATCGATGTTGAGGCCGGCACCTGGCTGAACGACATTTGCGACAATGAGACCGACAATCAATGCGAGGCTCGAGAAGGTGAGGAAATAGATCATTGCCTTGCCGGCGACCCGGCCGACCTTCTTGAGATCGTTCATGCCGCCGATGCCGGTTGCAATTGTCAGGAAGATGACAGGCGCGATGATGATCTTCACGAGCTTGATGAAAGCATCGCCGAGCGGCTTCAGAGCCTCTCCGCTCCCCGGATAGAAAAAGCCAACAGCGACGCCAAGGGCGACGGCGGCAAGCACCTGAACGTAAAGCCGCGCAATATGGGGCTTACGAGGCCCGGCGTTCGCGCTGTGGACTTGTGGAGCTAACACCGTTTCTCTCCCTGCCGGATCGGGGCGGGCTCTTCCTCGCTTCAAGGCCTCTCACTGGCGGCGCTCCGGTCGAACGCTGCTGCCATCTCGGGCGCAAGTGCCGTGCCAAGCAGCGGCGGCGCGATAATGCGCAGGACCTTTCACGCAGTGCCGCATTCGCCGCAGGCGCGTGCTCTCTTAAAAACAAGGGCAGACCGTCGGCGGACATGCGACCTGGCAGCGGCCGAAAGGTCGTCGAGGCAACCTGTTTGCCTTGGTGGCTGCGGATCGGGATCTAGATGGTCGACATCTGGCTATGGCTATGTCCAAGCCATCGCCCAGTCGGCTGAGCCTGTCGGATATCAAACACCGCTGTCGACAGGCGATCGCTACCGCGACGCGTATAGTCTGGCGTTCCACAGATGGAGTAATCGACGGCCGTGTTACGGCATGGGCCCTGAGCTGCCTCTTCGCGCGCGATCGTCGTTCTGGCCGCACCGCCCACGTGCCACAATAAGTTTGTCCCGCCCCTTACAATAATTCATCAAGGCGTCTACCTCGGCAATCACCAGATCGGGCGTGATGTCGAACTTGCAGCGGACTTTGACCGGACAGCGCCGCACTTTGTCCAGACCACATCCGCGACATTCAATAACGCTCATAAGCATGCTGACCAGGGGACCACGAAAGCCCCAAATTTCCGGTAGATGTGACGCGGTGAAAATGCCGACAGTAGGGCGGCCAAGCTGGGCAGCGACATGCCCAGTGCCTGAATTGTTCGACACCACGAGCGCGGCCGAATTCATGAGATGATTGAATTCCAATTCTGACAAGTCGACAGCCGTTCGAATCTCCGCGGCTCCACGGTCGCGAGCTGTCATCGCGACCTCCTCAAGCGCTTCCCGGCTTTCGCCACGGCCGACGAGAACCACCTCACCGCGGGTAGAAAGAGCAGCGACAAGTTTGCCAAAATTTTCAATCGGCCAATCGCGCAGGCTGGAATTCGAAAACGGAGCCACGACGATCGGGGACTTGCCTTCTGCCGAACTCTGTCGGCGGCCCGCTTCACTTTCTGCGTCGAAACAGGCCGCTGCCTTTGCGACCAGAAAGAGGAGGATTTCCGACACATGCTGGAGACGTACCTGCTTACGGTCAACGAACCAATCAAGCCATGTGCGAGGGAATTTGTCGGCGATCCCTATTTTTTGGGCCAGCTTGTAGAAGATGGTTCTGCGCAATTTCAGATCGAATGGCGCTATCGCAATATCGATCTGATGCATTCCGTAAGGATCAACTATCGCCGCACGATGCCTGGCGGGGACTTCGAGCAAAATGGGCCTTGTCTCATCCGGGACACGCATATCAATGGCGAGATCAAACTCGCCGGTCAGCAGCGGCCGTATGTCGGCCGCTTTCTTGCGGGTATCGACCTTCGGGTTGCGAGGAAAGAAGTCAAAAGCAACGTAATCGTCGGCGAGGTCGAACTGTTTTGCAGTGTCGATGTTCCAGCTTCCGACCACCAACGTAATGTGGGCATCGGCAAAGCGCTGACGCAGGTCCATCAGGGGCGCTAGAGACATCCAAAAGTCCCCGACACGATCAAGCTTAAGCGCCAAAATTCTCATCTTGGCGCTTGGCTGTTCCGACTCTTCCCAACTGCGGTATATAATTTGATTGGCGTCGCGCTTTGTAAAGTATCCCATTGCCATTCCGAGGTTATACGTACAACATTGCTAGCCAAGTTATGTGTGTGTAGGTTGGATTCTTCCAATCTGATCCGCGTTAACAAATTAACGCGGCAAACGACTCTGAAACGACTGGTGATTTGCAGTGTTCGCGTCTGCGAACCGAAAGAGGAGTTCCGGCGTCAGCCCCGGTCAGTCCGGAAGCGTTGCCGACCAGCGACGGCAACGACGAGCGGAAAGATGGGCTGTCGAATTTCTTTGCGGGAAGAGGCAGGTGCGGACTGGCCTGAATGAGTTAGGCCTGGGTGACGCCGATCGTTCAACGGTTCTGAGAGGGGAAAGACTCCGCTAAGAAATCGAGGTCGGACAATTCGAAATCGTCGGCCTGCTGCAAGTCATTCCCAGGACAATTTCCAGCGCACGTCTGAGGTCATGCAAAGATTTTCCCCTTTCGGGCCCCTTTTCACGCGACAGAGGCAGCGGATGGTCGATGCGTGCCGGTGCTGACGTCAATGCGAGATTCCGGAAGGTTGAGAAAATCGTTTGTTTCGATGAAGCCCATCCACGCCATGGATAGATGGCTGCCAAAGTTTGCGGCCACAATACAGCGGAGCGGTAGCCTAGCCGCTCCGGTGCGCGCTCACTTTCGAAGCGCCCAGCACCATCTCGGCATCGAGCACCTCCGGAAGTACCCGGCAGCGCCGCCAAATGGCGGCCAACCCGTCGAACCGAAAATCCGGGGGCGCATTCCCGCACAGGCGCGACTAGACGCCTCTCCTGTTTCCCCAGAGCATAACGTGCAACTGCGGCAACACGCGTGCTTCGAACCACCTGTCGTGTGTCACCTTTTCCACAAGCCACTCCATGCGTTTTATTATTCCGTCCAGGTCGACAGGTGCGTCTTCATTGCCAGGGCGCGGTGGCGTGTGGTTGCCGGGTTGCAGATAGACCGGAAGGCGCGGAAATCGCGCGGCGGCGTCTTTGGCATAGGCGTAGTCACTCTCGTCGAAAACAACGAGCTTGAGCACGATTTGCGGCTTCTGCTGCGCCGCTTCTATGCACGCCTCGAATGCAGCCCAATCGGTCCTCATTTCGCTTGACGGCGGCTTTGGGCTGAGAACCAGCACATCAAGATCCGCAAACCAGTCGCTGACCACCGAACCCTGGGTTTCCAGCGCAAAACGGTAACCTTCACCATGGCCTCGCTCGATCAGCGCACCGAAGGGCTGAATGGCCGGATTACCTCCTGACAGCGACACCATCACTGGCCGGCCACCGGAAAGCCCAACGACGCTTTGCCACACCGCATCGATTGGCATCATCTCCCATTCGTGGCGGAATTGACTGTCCACCGCATGCAGGCTGTCGCACCAGGAGCACCGGTAGTCACACCCGCCGGTTCTGATGAAGACTGTAGGCAAACCGATGAGCACTCCCTCGCCCTGGATCGTGGGCCCAAATATCTCGCTCACACGGATTGCGGGACACGTGTCCGTCACGGCCGGTATTCCGCCCAGGTTTTCGGGGTTTCGCTCACCCGCACGGCCGCGGTTTCCGGCAGACGTGCCTTGCACCATTCATAGAAATGTCTGGCCAAGTATTCCGCCGTGACTTGCTCATGTCCCAGCACCTCGTTGAGGTGCCGATGGTCTAGGCTCTCGTCGATATAGCGTTTGAGCGGCGCCAGATCGTGATAGTCACGCACGAAGCCGTGCGCGTCCAGGTCCTTCGCCGAAAGTTCCACTTCGACGATGTAGTTATGCCCGTGCAGGCGTGCGCACTGATGATCCGGCGGCAAAGAGGTGAGCTGGTGCGAGGCCGAGAAGTGGAATTCCTTGGTGATGCGGAACATCAGGCGCTCCTCCTCCGCAGCGCCTCGAGCCAGAAGACAGGGTCTTCGTAGTCGGTAGGATCAGCGTGCCCCGCGAGATGAAACGCCTCGCGCCGCTCCACGCAGGTCCCGCACCGTCCGCAGTGACGCTCGCCGCCCTTGTAACACGACCAGGTCTCCGCAAATGGCGTTCCGCATCTTGCTCCATCCCGGACGATGTCGCCCTTCGTGAGGTTGACGTAAGGCGTGTAAAGGCGAATCTCTGCGTAGCCTTCCAGCGCGCGGTCTTGCATCATCTGGAAAGCTTCGATGAAGGCCGGACGGCAATCTGGATAGATGAAATGGTCCCCACCATGGACGGCCATCGCCACCGCTTCGGCCTTGTGCGCGGTGGCGAGACCGAAGGCAATTGCCAACATGATGGCGTTCCGGTTCGGCACTACCGTGATCTTCATCGTGTCTTCGGCGTAGTGGCCGTCCGGCACGTCGAAATTATCGGTGAGCGCTGAGCCGGAAAGGCCGCGGCCGATTTCGGGGATGTTGATGATCTGGTGCATAGTGTTCAGTCGCTCCGCGCAGAGAGCGGCGAAGCCCAATTCTTTCCTGTGCCGTTGGCCGTAATCGAAAGACAGGAGGCCGGCGAGCTCGTGCTCCGCTGCCATGCTGTGAGCAAGGGAAACGGAGTCCAATCCGCCGGAGCAGATGACGAGAGTCTTCATCGTGGTATCCTTGTTTTGACCGGGTAAGGCTGCGACCGGAGATTTCTCTGCGGTCCCCCTACCCCAGCGAGTCAACTTTGTGAACCCGGTGGAGTCTGATCGCTGACGTGCCGTGGCGCAGCGGGCGTCGACAGCGGGCTCTTTCATGGATGTCCAAACCCAAGCATATGCTCAGAAGGACAGATGCGAAGCGACCTCGAGGCATTGCTGGGAAAGAAGATGACCCATCCAATCTGCGTTAGGGATGCTTGCATAGGCCACACGGGAATTGGCGAAGTAACGAGGAAGGTACGGAGTTCGTTAACGGCGGAAGTGCAGAAGCCCAAGTTCAAGGACAGTGCGCGCGCCCTGCTTCAGGATCAGTTCGATCTGGAACACGAATCCGTCGTTGCAATCACCCCTATATTGCGCGCAATAGCCTACATGGCGTTGGATGAACTGGATTTGGCGATTTTCCAGATGGCGGTCGAAAGCGTCCGCTCACTCTCCCTAAGCTTCAACCAAAAAGCCGCAGAGATAGCCACGAGGAGCCACGGTGTCCTGGTTTTCGACGTGCGGGTCGATGGTGACTCGGAGGTCCAGCGGATCGCAGCCATCCGATATCGAGCCGACCAGACGGGCGTGGTCGCGTTGGACAGACAAGGCCTTGTTACCCGCTCTTGCATGGTCAATGGCACTTTCTCACATTTCATTTCGCCATTGGAGAACTGGGCCGGCATGCCCCTGTCAATGCAGGCCAAGATCGATGTCACCGTCCATGCCGGTCTCTTCCTAGGCGCCTTGCGAAATGCCGGTCATATGCTTGGCAGCTAGCATATGACCGGAATGCATCTGTGGATTTTTGGCTCCATCTGCGCGTCCGAGCTGCCGGCCACCGAGGCTCTGTGGCGCGCGGATGTGTCCGGGGAGAGCGCGACGATCTGCTGCACACGTTCGGATATACCTCACGCGCACGAGCCGCGCTCCTTAGTTACCTTCTCCTTCACGTTACAGGATTGCGCGAAAATATTCCGCCGGTGCGCCTGCTTGGCGGTTACGCCGCGCTTCTGCAGTTAATCGAGCAGGAAAATCGCGCAATCAGTGGAGATCCACGAGAACTGGCTCGAGGCGACCCGCTACCTCAACATGGATCATCTGCGCGAGCACAAGAAGGAGAGCCTGAGAGCACTGGCCGCCTGAGACGCGGCCCGCCATGTCCGCCGCTCCGCTAAACACGGGGCTGCGCGACGGACACGCCAACGTCACCGTTAATGCCCCGCCATTTTGCAGAACTCAGCACACTACCGCTGGTGCTTTACAATCAGGTGGCAAACTGATCATGCGATTCACCGATCCTGCGGGCTTCACCCCAGCCTTGGCTCTTAGGCCTACGGCAGCGTTGATCCATGCCAGCAACACTTCTTACGTGGGAGCATGAATACGAACCCCGTTCGCCGAGCTATTGCGCGATTCACCATTCATTCACTTTATTAGCGCACGTTCAGAAGCGGACATGTTGGTGTAGCTCGTACGTGCCCAAAGCCCCGGCGCATCGACCCAGCGCCGGGGCTTTTTTGGTACCAGAAGGCACCGCTGAGAGGAGCAATCGTCCAGCGGTGCAGGCCTTGGCTGCTTGTGAACGATTCCGGAGTTGCTGCTTTTTTGCGGCGTAAAGAAATCCGGGCTTTTACAGTGTCCAAAAACTCGGGTGTCTGCGGCGGGGCGCGCCATTTGGCGTGGCAACGCTGGAACTGCGGATTGCACCTAAAAACTTCCCGGGCCCAGGTCGTGCGGGGGAATCGACCGGAATAGTCGTAAGCTTCGCACTACGCAGTCCGGCCAGCATATCAACCGTACGTAGCGCACGCGGGCGGGAGCATTGGTCAGGCTGAGCATCGTTAAGCGCTACGCCGACAGGCCGAGAACCGGTTGCCATAATACAGGTCCGTTCAGACGTCCCCTCCAGCGGATGCGCTTGAGGCTAGCGTGGGAAATCTCGAGAAAACCGGCGACCGCCTCTGTGTTACCAACCGGCTTCGGCTGTCCGATGCGCGACAACGGCCACGTTGCGAGACGCAGGATCCGTTCCATGCGCGTATCGGTCACTGTCACAATCCGAGTGAGATTGTTCGCCAAGCCGAATTCGATCATGCCGGCGAAGAGCTCGTACGTTGCTTGCGCCAGTCCGCCAGACTTAGGCGCTGATGGAGGGAGATCGAGTGCGAAACGACTGCTCTCCCAAATGCGGACACTCGCGGGCGCCGCAGTCTCACCCAGCAGCATCGGAAAGGTGTCGCGCAACATTGTCGGTCCGGTAGTCGGTAAAAGACGGACGCAACCGCAAATTCGCCAGTCGGATCCCTTGAGAAGCAGATAGACGGGGTTCAGGCTGTCAAATGCGTCTGTTTCCATCTCGCCTTCGGTCTGAACTTCCCAATCCAGCCTTTCCTTGAAGACCCGATGCCTGAGCCCGTGCATTTCATTGAGCTCGTTTGGAAACTCGCCATAGAGCTCAGGTGTTATCAGCTGCATCATCTGTCGCCTCCGTGCAGGATGTGTTCCCGCTATCGAAGAGCAAAGCCGACATTGATGCAGCCTGTAGACCTTTACAGCTTTCCAACAAAAGGAGTCAGGATCTCCACTGACGGGACGCAGTTAGCCGTGCTATGCCCTGGTTTATGGTTCGCACGCCAAGCTTTGCCTTGGCGTTTTCCAGATGGAAGGTCACGGTGCGTTTCGAGACGCCGAGGATCTGGCTGATATCCCAGGCGGACTTACCGCGCGCCGCCCATTTCAGGGATTCGAACTCCCGCGGGGTCAGCGTTATGCCATCCACCACGCAATCTTCGGCGAGCTGGCGCCGGGCATGTATATGAAAGTTTATTGCGACCAGCTGCAATGCTTTTTCGTAGCGAGTGAGTGACCGCAAGAGAGGCGGACGGGACTGGTCGGAAGCGAAGGTCAGCGCCGCAAACCGGCCGCGACGGTCATGCATGGACATGGTCAATCCGCCGCGAATGCCAAAGTGAGCTGCTTTTTCCAGGATCTCTTGCTGCGAGGCCGGCAGACACTGGCGGGGTCGATCCACGCCCCAATCAAAAGTATCCCAGCCTTGCAGCCCGCGCAGGATCACCGGATCATGGCTGTGGTAGCGCAGTTGCAGATAGTGCGATGTCCAGGATGAAGGATAATTTGAAATCAATCGCGGCCTCTGGCCGGAGGCCGACGGGTAACTGAAATAGGCGAAGAGCGGAAAGTCGAAGCCGGCTGCGGCGGACGCAATCGCCTCATGGAGGTCGACCGCATCGACGCTTGCAGAGAGTTGCTCGACGAAGTTTTCGAATACGCGATACATCAGCCCCTTTGCGCCACCTCCTCGAATGTTGCTCGACGCCAGGCGGAAACCTGGGCCTAAATGACCCCGCATCGATGCGACGCGGACGATTTGGTCGCCATCATCGTCGGCATTACTTTGCTGCTTCCCCGTGAAGCGAACGCCGCGCACCTGGCCGCATACCAACCGGGGATGTTGAGACGTTATCGATGAGCCGTGTGTCGCCGAGCCAAGCCGCGACAAGCAAGCGTGCTGGTCGGTCAAGCCTTGCTAGCGGCTGCAGGTCTGTTTCGCCGCGAAGTTCCAGGTACTCGACCTCGCGATAGCCTGCCGCCAGAATTGTTGCACGCGCTTCATCAAGCGTGGGCAAGACAGGAGAGCCACGCGCAAGCCGCTCAGCCGTGTCGAGCAAGACCGAAGCCAGCTTTGGGGCAATGGCGCGTTCTGCTGGCGAAAGCCGGCTATTGCGCGACGACAGTGCAAGACCATCGGTTTCGCGGACTGTCGGACATGCGACCACCGTGATCGGGATGTCAAGGTCCCGGACCAAGCGCCTGACAAGCTGAAGCTGCTGGAAATCCTTTTCGCCAAAGAAGGCGAAGTCAGCGCCGGTCTGCAGGAAGAGCTTGGCCACGACCGTCGCCACGCCATCGAAATGGCCGGGCCGGAAGGCGCCGCACAGGCCCTCGCTGAGAGCGGACAGCGAAACGGCCGTGGCGAAGCCCGCTGGATACATCTCGTCTGCATTCGGCACATAGAGCAGATGTGCGCCTGTCGGCACGAGCTTGGCAGCATCTTCGTTTTCCGTCCGGGGATAGGCGGCAAGGTCGGCGGCACTGTTGAACTGCTTGGGATTGACGAACAGCGTCACGACTACCCGCTCGGCCTTCTGAAGCGCGGCACGCACGAGTCTCAGATGGCCTTCGTGCAAGGCTCCCATGGTCGGCACAACGGCGATACGGGTGCCTGAGCGACGCCATCCCGCGGCAACAGCGCGGAGCTCGGCAACGGTTCGAACGATCGGCACGCTCATGTGACGCCTCCGGCCTCCGTCTCGTTGGCGTAGAGATGTTCGGCCGCCGGAAAGCGCCGTTCCCTCACGTCGGCGGCGTAAGCCGCTATCGCCGCATCGGCCTGGTCGCCTAATTCGGCGTAGCGCTTGACGAATTTCGGCCGGAAAGAGCTGAAAAGCCCGAGCATATCGTCGCTGACCAGAATCTGGCCGTCGCAGGCGAGCGAGGCACCGATGCCGATCGTGGGGACGGCGATCTCCGCAGTGATGCGCCGTGCAAGCGGCTCGGGCACTTTCTCCAGCACCACCGAGAAAGCGCCGGCCTCCGTGACCGCACCGGCGTCGCGCCTGATGCGCTCGGCATCGTCTCCCCGCCCCTGGACGCGGTAGCCGCCGAGAGTATTGACCGCCTGCGGCGTAAGCCGACATGGGCCATGACAGGCACGCCGCGCGCGGCGAGGAAGCGGATCGTCTCGGCCATGGTCTGCCCCCCCCTCGAGCTTCACCGCTGCACAACCGGTCTCCGCCATCAGGCGCGCAGCGTTGCGGAAGGCCTGGTCGGGGCTTTCTTCATAGGAACCGAATGGCAGGTCTACGACCATCAATGCTCGCACCAGACCGCGGCGCACCGCCTGGCCGTGCATGATCATCATGTCGAGAGTGACGCCCAGCGTCGACGAGAGGCCGTGCAGGACCATGCCGACGCTGTCGCCGACGAGAACGATGTCGCAGTGTCGATCGGCCAACCTGGCGATCGGCGTGGTATATGCCGTCAGGCAGACGAGTGGAGTCTGGCCTTTTCGCATCCGAACATCCAGCGGTGCAATTCCCTTTCGATCACCAGCTGCGCTCAACCCATCCCTCCTTCCCTAGCGTTACCCGCCGCAGGTGTCGCGTTTGGCACATTTTTTTGCAAGTGCGAAGAGCTAAAAATGGGGATGCAGCTGTGCGGTGTTGACGCGCGGACAGCCTCGCTTACATTAAATCGATTAAGGCTCCCGGGCACGGGTCAACCACTTTCACGAACATGGACGATCAGGCAACAGGAACCAGGAAAGACAAAGCCGGCAAGGCGGACCAAGTCAAAGTGGACCTGATCGCCGTCGTCGTGGCCGTAAATGAAAGTGACCCCTGTCTCCTAACCATCGGGGAGGCTGACACCCTGCCGTCCGGACCTTTTGCGCTTGAGCACCGGTCGCCGCAATCCGGTTTGAGGGGGTGGGTCGAGCAGCAGACCGGCCAGCCCTTGGGGTACATCGAGCAGCTTTACACCTTCGCCGATCGGGACCGAATCGGCGTCGAACGCCAGCAACGCGTCATCTCCATCAGCTATCTCGCTTTGACCAGCAAAGAACAGGCAGCGGGCTCATCCAAGTGCGGCTGGCAAAGCTGGTACGACTATTTTCCATGGGAGGACCACCGCTCCGGCACCCCGCCGGTGGTGCTGGATGTTGTGCGACCGCGCTTGATCGGTTGGGCAGACGGAGCCAGCGACGCGGCCACGCGACGCGAACGCCGGCAGCGGGCGGCGATCGCCTTTGGCTTCGACGACCGTTATTGGAACGAGGAGCTCGTGCTTCAGCGATATGAGTTACTTTATGAAGCAGGCCTGGTCCAAGAGGCCGGAAGCGGACGGGAGACGCCGCTTCCCCTGGTGCCGAGCAAACCTATGGTCGCTGATCATCGCCGTATCGTGGCAACGGGCATTGCGCGGCTGCGCTCCAAGATCAAATACCGGCCCGTCGTCTTTGAGCTTATGCGACCGACCTTTACGCTACTGCAGCTGCAGCGAACCGTGGAGGCGCTCGCCGGCAGGCTCATCCACAAGCCCAACTTTCGCCGCCTGATCGAGCAACAGGAACTGGTCGAGGAGACCGGTGAGACCACTGCGGAGACCGGTGGTCGGCCGGCGAAGCTCTACCGCTTCCGCCACGCCGTTCTCGACGAAAGGGCCATCGCCGGGACAAAATTGCCGCTGGCGCGGGGTTGACATCCCTTATACTCACGGCAAGTATATGCCGGTTATCTTCAACTAGAGTATAAGCGGGGGCATCAATGAGCGCCGTGCTGCCTACGGCCGCGTTCCTCTACGAGCGCGTCCGGCGCGTGATCCCGCCGATTGAATGGCCGTCTTTCGTGGGCGATATCGAAGCCATCCTTGCGCTGAAGCGCGAGCGCAATGCCATCATCCTGGCGCACAACTATCAGACGCCCGAGATCTACCATTGCGTCGCAGACATTGTCGGCGACAGCCTGGCGCTGGCCCGCAAGGCGGCTACGGTCGAGGCGCAAATCATCGTGGTTGCCGGCGTGCATTTCATGGCCGAGACGGCCAAGCTGCTTAATCCGAACAAGACCGTGCTTATCCCCGACCTCGGCGCTGGTTGCTCGCTGGCCGATTCGATCACGGCACAAGACGTGCGGCTGATGCGACAGAGTTATCCCGGCGTGCCCATTGTCACCTATGTCAACACCTCCGCGGCCGTGAAGGCCGAGTCCGACATCTGCTGCACCTCGGGCAACGCAAAGGCGGTGGTGGAATCGCTCGGCGCGCCGCGTGTGATCATGCTGCCCGACGAATATCTCGCCAAGAACGTCGCCGCCGAGACGAAGGTCGGGATCATCGCCTGGAAGGGTCGTTGCGAGGTGCATGAGCGCTTCACCCCGGCCGACATTCGCGAACTGCGCGCCGCACATCCAGGAGTCATCGTGCTGGCCCATCCCGAATGCCCCCCGGACGTTGTCACAGAGGCGGATTTTTCGGGTTCCACCGCGGCCATGTCGGATTATGTCGAGCGGGAAAAACCACCCCGCGTAGTGTTGATGACGGAATGTTCGATGAGCGACAATGTCGCGATCGCGAATCCCGACGTCGAGTTCGTCCGCCCCTGCAATCTCTGTCCGCACATGAAGCGCATCACGCTGGCTAACATTCGCGTCGCACTCGAGGAGAACCGGCATGAGGTTCGGATCGATCCCGGGATTGCAGGGCGCGCGCGCCGCTCGGTCGAGCGTATGCTTTCCATATGAGCCTCGACGTTCATGACATCGGCGGGGCGCCGGTCATCATCGGCGCCGGTGTGGCAGGCCTGATGACGGCGCTTCATCTGGCGCCGGAACCGGTTGTGCTTCTGTCCAATGCGGGGCTGGGAACCGGAGCCTGCAGCGAGCTCGCCCAAGGCGGTCTTGCGGCAAGCGTCGGCGGCGAGGACAGTCCCGAACTTCATCTTTGTGACACCGTCGCGGCCGGCGACGGTCTCTGCGACGTGACGACGGTGCGGCGAACGGTCCGAGCTGCACCTGAAGCGATCAGGACTCTAGAGCGCTTCGGTGTCGCATTTGACCGACGCGCTGACGGCGCGTTGCGGCTCGGGCTTGAGGCGGCGCACTCGCAGCGGCGGATCGTGCATGCGGCGGGCGATGCCACCGGTCGCGAGCTGGTCCGCGCGCTGATCGCCGCGGCACGGCGCACAACCTCGATCACTATCCTGGAAAACGTGGAGGCCCGCCGGCTTGTCGTGGAAGACGGGGCGATTATCGCCGTGGTCGCGGCCGGGTGCACGGGCGCAATCGCCTTGCCAACGCGCCGCGCGGTCCTGGCGACCGGCGGCATCGGCGGCTTGTTTAGCGATACGACAAACCCGCCTGGCTCATGTGGACAGGGGCTCGCGCTGGCCGCCTGTGCCGGGGCGGAGTTCGCTGACCTGGAATTCGTGCAGTTCCACCCGACCGCCCTCGAGGGTCCGCGGCGGCCGATGCCGCTGGTGAGCGAAGCGGTGCGCGGCGAGGGTGCTGTGCTCATCGACGAGCACGGAGAGCGTTTCCTCGCTGAAACCCCCGGGGGCGAGCTTGCGCCTCGCGACGTGGTTGCGCGCGCGGTTTGGCACCAGCTCGCTGCCGGACGCCGTGTGTTCCTGGACGCAAGGCGATGTCTCGGCCTCAGATTTGACAAGCGCTTTCCGGCGATCGCCGATTTGTGCCGCCAGGCCGGCATCGATCCCGCGATCGACCCGATCCCGGTGCGCCCGGCGGCACATTATCACATGGGCGGTGTTGCTGTAGACGCTGCCGGCCGCAGCTCCATCGAGGGATTGTGGGCATGTGGCGAGGTCGCATGCACCGGTCTGCACGGCGCGAACCGACTCGCCAGCAACTCGCTTATCGAAGCGGCGGTCACAGCGAGCTGGGTTGCTGAAAGCGTCGCCGACGTATCACACACCCGGCGTCCGCGCGTGTGTTCCGCGTTCGTGCCTCGACGGCCAGACGCCTCCGGCATCCGCCCAATCGTCTCGGCCGCGCTCGGCATCATACGCGATAGCGAGACGCTACGCGACGGGGTGGCGACCCTGTTGCCGATCGCAGCTCACGACAGCGCTGCCTCCGGCCCCGCCTTGGTCGCGCTGATGATCGCCATTGCGGCCCTGCGGCGCGAAGAGAGCCGCGGCTCGCACTGTCGTTCCGATTTCCCCGGACGCGATGCAGATGCGCGCCAGTCACGGCTGACACTGCGCAGCGCAATACAGACCGCAGTCGCACTCAGCTGGCGGGCGCCGATACGGAGCACCCTGACATGAATTCGTTCTCACCCCTTCCCTCAACCCTGATCGAGCCGATCGTGCGCGGTGCTCTTCTCGAAGACCTGGGCAGATGCGGTGATCTGACCAGCGACGCCGTGATCCCGCGTGATCGCACGGCCACCTTGGTGCTCAAGTCGCGACAGATGGGCATCGTTGCCGGTCTCGATCTGGCCGCCTTCGCCTTCATGCTCGTCGAGCCTGCGATCGACATGCACATCTGGCGAGCTGACGGCAGCGATGTCGCGGCGGGCGAGACTATCGCCAAGTTGTGCGGACCGGCGCGAGGCCTGCTCACGGCCGAGCGCACGGCGCTCAATTTTCTGTGCCGCCTGAGCGGCATCGCCACTGCCACAGCGACGATGGTCGAGGCCGTGCGTGGCCACAAGGCGAAGATCGTGTGCACGCGAAAGACGACGCCCGGCCTGCGCGCGCTGGAGAAATATGCGGTACGCGTCGGCGGCGGCGCCAATCACCGCTTCGGGCTCGACGACGCCGTGCTGATCAAGGACAACCACATCGCGATCGCCGGCGATATTCGCACGGCAATAGAGCGGGCGCGCGCCACCGCGGGCCACATGGTGAAGATCGAGGTCGAGGTCGAGACCCTTGAGCAGCTCGATACAGCGCTCACGCTGGGAGTCGACGCAGTGCTGCTCGACAATATGTCGGTTGAGGACCTTGCACGCGCCGTGGCAATCGTCGGTGGCCGCGCCATCACCGAGGCTTCCGGTCGGGTGACGCCGAAAATGGCTCCGTCGATTGCTGCGACGGGGGTCGACCTCATCTCAGTCGGATGGCTGACACACAGCGCGCCTATCCTCGACATCGGCCTGGATATGCCGGCGCATCGGCGCGCGCTTGAACTGATGGAGATGGAATGAAAAGCATTCCCCCCTCCGCTGGAGCGCGCCGACGCAGGAGCTGCTCCATGCGAGCCTGCATCTTTGTGCGGCGCACCCTTCAACTGGTTCAGGCTCATCGGGCTGATCGACGATCGTAGCGAACCCGAGGAGGGTCGACAGACTCCTGCACGTGCTGTCGGACCAGCGACAAAGCTTTTGACGACGACGATTGGAACGAACTCGGAGTGCGACGTGAAGCAAGCCATGCAATCGATCGAGGGGGCACTATGCCGATGGAACCGCAAAGAGGCCGAGGCTATCCACGGGATGCCGTTCAATGACCTGCTCTTCCTGGCTCAGACAATCCACCGCCAGAACTTCGATCGCAACCGGGTGCAGCTGTCGCGGCTGCTCAGCATCAAGACCGGCGGATGCCCGGAGGATTGCGGCTATTGCAGCCAGTCTACGCATAACAAAACCGACCTGAAGGCATCCAAGCTGATGGAGGTGGAGCGTGTCATTGCCGAAGCGATCAAGGCGCGGGACGCCGGCGCCACCCGCTATTGCATGGGCGCCGCATGGCGCAGTCCGAAGGAACGCGACATGGGCTCCGTGGTCGCCATGATCGAGGGCGTGAAGGCGCTCGGCATGGAGACCTGCATGACGCTTGGAATGCTGGACCTCAGTCAGGCGCAGCGCCTGAAGGCGGCCGGTCTCGACTACTACAACCACAACATCGACACGTCCGAGCGCTATTACGGCGAGGTTGTTTCAACCAGGACCTTTGCCGACCGGCTGGAAACACTTGGGCATGTGCGCGAGGTTGGCATGAAGGTCTGCTGCGGCGGCATTGTCGGGATGGGAGAGGAAAAGGCCGATCGCATCGACATGCTGGTCACACTCGCGAACCTGCCCGAGCCGCCGGAAAGCGTGCCGATCAACATGCTCATCCCCATCGAAGGCACGCCGCTTGCGGAGGCCGAGCCCATCGATCCGATCGAATTCGTCCGCACCATTGCGCTCGCCCGCATAATGATGCCGAAGTCCTATGTAAGGCTCTCCGCCGGCAGGACGGCGATGAGCGATGAAACGCAGGCGCTGTGCTTCTTTGCCGGCGCCAATTCGATCTTTGTCGGCGACATGCTGCTGACGGCGGACAATCCCGGCGAGGACAAGGATAATCGTCTATTCAGGCGTCTCGGCATTGAGCCGATGCCACGCGAGGCAAGATGAACGAGCCGCCGCTTGCCCGCTATGAAGCAATCTTGCAGGGTCTGGCACGCAAGGGCCGGCTGCGGACACTGGCGCCGCGCGCCGGGCTCGACTTCTCGTCCAACGATTATCTCGGGCTTGCTGCCTCGAAGAGACTTGGCGATGCAGTCGCGGCGGCAATCGAGGGGGGCACCCCGGTCGGCGCTACCGGATCGCGGCTCCTGCGCGGCAACGCGCCGGAGCATGAGGCGTTGGAGGCAGATGCGGCCGCGTTCTTCGGGGCCGAACAGGCGCTGTTCTTCGGCAGCGGCTACATCGCCAACTTCGCCCTGCTGAGCGCCCTGCCGCAGAAGGGTGACCTGCTGATCCTCGACGAACTCGCGCATGCCAGCATGCATGAAGGGGCGCGGGCTGGACGCGCTGAGTTCAGGCCGGCCACGCACAACGACATAGATGCTTTTGAGGACGCGATCAGGCGCTGGCGCGCCGAAGGTGGCATGGGGCATGTCTGGATCGGGGTCGAAAGCCTGTACAGCATGGACGGCGACTGCGCGCCGATGGAAAGCCTGGTCGCGCTTGCCGATCGGTACGAGGCATTCATAGTGGTCGACGAGGCGCATGCCACGGGCGTCTGGGGACCGGACGGCCGGGGGATGGCCGCCGCTTTCGAGGGCCGCGACAACATTGTCGCGCTCCACACATGCGGCAAGGCGCTCGGCGCATCCGGCGCACTCGTCACTGGGCCGGGAGTGCTGTGCGACTATATTGTCAACCGCTGCCGGCCCTTTATCTACGCCACCGCGCCATCGCCGCTAATGGCGGTGGCGGCGCGCGAAGCGCTCGCAATCCTGGTCGACGAGCCGATGCGCCGCGTTCAGCTGCATGAGCACGTTGCCTTCGCGGGCCGCCAACTGGCCGAGCGCTGTGGCGTGGCGCGGAGCGGCTCGCAGATCCAGCCACTTGTCATTGGGGAGGTGACGCGCACCATGGCGATCGCGGCGGCTCTGCAGGCTCGCGGCTTTGACATACGCGGCATTCGTCCGCCGACAGTGCCGGAGGGTACCTCGCGGCTGCGCATTTCGCTGACGCTCAATGTCGGCAAGGCTGACATTTCGGCCATGGTCGAGACGCTCGTCGAGGTGTTGGCCACGGCATGACCACGCGTATCGTCGTCACCGGAACAGACACCGGAATAGGGAAGACCGTGTTTTCGGCTGGGCTCGCCGGGCTGCTCGACGGCTTTTATTGGAAGCCGGTGCAATCGGGTCTCGATGAGGAGACCGACAGTGAGGCGGTTGAACGGCTCGCCGGCCTGCCGTCAGGGCGCGTGCTGCCGGAAGCTCACCGCTTGAAGAGCCCGCTGTCGCCGCATCGTTCAGCCGAAATTGACGGAGTCTCGATTGAGGCTGCCGATCTTGCATATCCGGTCCTGCCGACACCGCTCGTCATCGAAGGCGCTGGCGGACTGATGGTGCCGATCAACCGACAGACAAGATTTATTGACATCTTCGCTGAATGGCGGCTGCCGGTCATTCTGTGCGCCCGCACCGAGCTCGGCACGATCAACCACACTCTGCTGTCGATCGAAGCCCTGCGGGCTCGCTCCATCCCGCTGATCGGCGTCGCCTTCATCGGCGAAGAGGTAGCCGATACGCAAAGGACAATCACCGAATTCGGCGCGGTGCGTCAGCTCGGCAGGCTGCCACACCTCGTTCCGTTGACGCGCGAAACTCTGCGGAAGGCGATGTTTGCCGGCTTCGACCTCGCCAAGATTGCCGGAGGCGAATGATGTCGCGGTCGCCGGTCTGGCATCCATTCACCCAGCACGCGATCGAGCCGGCCATGCCGTCCGTTGTCCGCACGGAAGGGGCTTGGCTAGAGACGAATGACGGAAGGCATATCCTCGATGCAATCTCCTCCTGGTGGGTGGTCACCCACGGACACCGCCATCCACGGATCATGGAAGCAATCCGGAATGCGACTGAGATGCTCGACCAGGTGATCTTCGCCGGTCTCACCCATCAGCCGGCAGAGCAATTGGCCTCCGCCCTGATCGAAATAGTGCCGGCAGGCCTCGACTGGGTCTTCTATTCCGACAGCGGATCCACGTCCGTCGAAGTCGCGCTGAAGATGGCGCTCGGCTATTACCGCAACATCGGCGCGCCGCGTTCGCGCATCGTCGTCATGGAACACAGCTATCATGGCGACACGATCGGCACGATGAGCGTCGGAGCCCGCGGCGTGTTTAACGCCGCCTACGAACCCCTGCTGTTCG
This sequence comes from Mesorhizobium sp. WSM4817, assembly GCF_055811135.1. NCBI lineage: Bacteria > Pseudomonadati > Pseudomonadota > Alphaproteobacteria > Hyphomicrobiales > Phyllobacteriaceae > Mesorhizobium > Mesorhizobium sp. WSM4817. The sequence goes on from NZ_JBVVQQ010000019.1 coordinate 93,538, forward strand.
AGGTCGACACCATTCCGTTTCCGGCCGCAGGGCGCGAGCAGGAAACGCTGGATAGATTCGAGGCTTTCTCGCGCGACCGCCGCGCCGCCGCGCTGATCGTCGAGCCGCTGGTGCTCGGCGCCGGCGGCATGTTGATGTATCCGGCCTGGGTTCTGGCCGAATTGAAAAAGATCACTGAGGCCTCCGGCACCCTGCTGATCGCCGACGAGGTGATGACGGGCTGGGGGCGCACCGGAAGCACGTTCGCCTGCGAGCAGGCGCTGATCTCTCCGGACATACTATGCACCTCGAAGGGCTTGACCGGCGGCGCGATCCCACTGGCGGCCACACTCGCGACCGATGCCATCTTCCAGGCCCATTACTCCGAAGATCGGCAGAAGGCCTTTTTCCACTCGAGCTCCTACACCGCCAATCCGATCGCTTGCGCGGCAGCACTCGCCAATGTCGAGATCTGGCGGGACGAGCCGGTGGCCGAGCGGATTGCGGCCTTGAGCGCCGGGCAGGCCCTCGGGCTTCGACGCTTTCGCAACAATGCCAACTTCACAGATTGCCGGGCGACCGGCACGATCGCAGCTCTCGATCTGCGCGCCGGCTCGGCCGGCTATCTGGCCGAGATCGGACCAAAGCTGCGCGCTTTCTTCCTCGAGCGCGGCCTGCTCGTGCGCCCGCTCGGTAATGTGCTCTATGTTCTGCCGCCCTATTGCATCACCGGAGAGGAACTCGACGGATTGTATGACGCCTTCGAAGAGGCCGGCGAACGCTTCGGTCCGAGCGCATGAGCAGATCGTCGCGCTTTCTCGGGTTTGGAGATCATGCGCCGGCCCGAAAGGTGGAGAACCAGGAAATCGAGACCCGTCTTGGACTCGAACCCGGCTGGATCGAGCGGCGCACCGGAATTCGCTCGCGCTTCTGGGCAACCGACCAGGATACGCTGTCGGGCCTTGCCGCGCACGCCGGCGACATGGCACTGGCGAATTCCGGCCTCGACCGTGGCGACATCGGCCTGCTATTACTCGCCACCTCGACGCCCGATCACCTTCTGCCGCCCAGCGCCCCGCTGGTAGCACATCGCCTGGGCTTAGGCCGCGCCGGTGCGATTGATCTCACAGGCGCCTGCGCCGGCTTCATCTATGCCCTGATGTTTGCGGACGGATTCACCCGCCTCCATGGCAAAGCGAGCCTGGTCATCGCCGCCAACATCCTCAGTCGCCGCATCAATCCAGTCGAGCGCGCAAGCGCGGTGCTGTTTGCCGATGCCGCCGGCGCCGTGGTGGTTGGTCCGTGCGAAGAGCCGGATCGGGGCATTCTCGGCGCCGCGTTGGCTTCGGACGGCTCGCGCTACGGCCTGATCCAGATTCCCGCCGGAGGAAGCAACACACCGTTCCACGGCGGCATGGACCTCGAGCAGACCCGCATGACGATCGCCAACGGCCGCGAAGTGTTCGCCAAGGCCGTGGAGATGATGTCTCGCTGCTCGCAGGACGCGCTCTCTGCTGCCCGAATGCGGTCGCAAGACATCGACAGGTTCGTGCCACACCAGGCCAATGCCCGCATTTTCGATGTGGTCGGGAGGAACCTCGGAATCGCCGATGAAGCAATCGTCAAGACGATCGCCGAGTACGGCAACTCTTCCGCCGCGACCATCCCGCTCTCGCTCTCGCTTTCGCATCGGGCGCAGCCGTTTCGGCCGGGCGAAAAGGTTCTCCTTGCGGCGGCGGGTGCCGGTCTCACCGGAGGCGCCCTCATCCTCGGAATTTAGCGGTACGACGGCCATGCACAGGATTTGTCACGAATGACACTAGCAAAACGGGCCCAATGCGAAAAAAATAGTCGCCGGCAAGCTGCATGGGCGCTGGTTCGGTGACGCGAGAGCGAAAACCCTGCAGACGATTTTCTCGAGCAGGACGATCGGCAAGGCTACCTTGCTGGGCGAGGAGTGGTTTGCGCCAGTCTAGAGAGCGGAGGTATCCAACTCCTCATTGCGATGAAGTCATCCTCGATATGTCGGCCCTTATTGGCCAACATCGTAACGGCAGTAGTGGCAGCCGTGAATTGAATAACCGGCCCCTCGAAGGCATCAACCGTCATGCAGTCCGAAAAAAATGCTCATCTGCCTGTCTCAACAACGCTGGCTCCATTTCGGAACCCGGTGTTTCGCTCGATCTGGACGGCCACACAAATATCCAGCCTCGGGTGGCTCGTGCAAACGGTGGCCATCAGTTGGCTGATGGCCACGATTTCCGCTTCGGATCTGATGGTTGCACTCGTGCAGGCCGCATCCACATTGCCGGTATTCTTCCTCTCAATTCTTGCCGGAGCCATCGCCGACAACTTCAGCCGCCGATGGGTGATGTTTGCGGGGCACTTCCTGATAGCCTTGGCATCGACGACGCTGATGATTTCGGTGGGCCTGGGATTTGTCGATCCCTGGCTCCTACTTGGATTGGGCTTTCTGGCTGGCTGCGGCTTCGCTCTGAATGATCCGGCCTGGCATGCCTCGGTCGGCGATATCTTGGACAAGCGCGACATTCCGGCCGCAGTGACGCTGATGTCTGTCGGATATAACATCATACGCAGCATAGGACCCGCTTTGGGTGGGACGATGCTGGCCTTCTTTGGGCCGCTCGCCGCTTTCGCCCTGGCCGCGCTGAGCGATCTGGTCCCTCTCGGCGCGATATGGCGTACCAAATGGAAGGTTCGCACTTCGCCTCTCCCTCGTGAGCGAATGACGATGGCAATTCATGACGGAGTGCGCTTCACGGTATTGTCCTTGGAGATCAGGGCAGCGATTGCCCGTGCAACCTTTTTCGGGCTGGCAAGCATCTCCATACTTGCGCTACTCCCACTAGTCGTCCGGGATCAGCTGAAAAGCGGCCCAATCGTCTACGGCATCTTGCTGGCCGGCTTCGGCATGGGTGCTTTCGTCGCGGGCATGAGCAATAGCTTTTTAAGGCGGATCACGTCTCAAAACAGGCTGGTATCGTTCGCCTCTGTTGCTTGTGCAGCATGTTGCCTTTCCCTTGCACTCACATCATCGGTCGCCGTGGCGGCCATTTCGCTGGCACTTGGTGGCGCGGGTTGGCTTATCACCTGGACCGGCATCGACGTGTCGGTGCAGCTGGCAAGCCCAAGGTGGGTCGTCGGCCGCACACTGTCGATATACTACGCCCTGAGCGCAGGGGGTATGGCGGCCGGCAGCTGGATCTGGGGTACTGTCGCACAGGACTACTCCTTAGCCTGGGCTCTGGAGGGCGCCGCAGGCGCTCTGTTGCTGGTTGCAGCTGCGGGTATACTGTTCCCGGTCCGTCCATGGGAAGAAGCGGATCAGGAAAGTTCGGATTTTCACCCGCCGGAGCTGGCACTCGAGTTGAAGCCGAGGAGTGGCCCCATAGTCGTCAAGGTCGAGTATCTTATAGCCGAAGAGAATATCGAGACCTTTCTGGGCTACATGCGCGCAAGGCGCCATGTTCAGAGCCGTGCCGGTGCGCGAAACTGGACACTCCAGCGAAATCTTCAAACGCCTTCGATTTGGACAGAGACATTCCGCACGCCAACCTGGATGGACTTTCTTCGCCTGAATCATCGGCTCACGGCAGCGGACAAGGAAGTCGGCCAGCGTCTCCTGGCACTGCATGATGGAGAGCGTCCTCCGCAAACAGTGCTTTCGATCGAACGAACGACTGAGGCAGCTCGTATCCGTGCCTCGACAATCTTTTCTCGTCCTCCGAGGTGACGTGATCACGAAAGCGATCGCATCGCGCATTGGGATCTGCCGCGCCGGTCGACTTGAAGCAGCGCGAAGGCCGCATCCCAGTACGCGGAGCCTATGCGTCCGGCGCTCTCTCGCGAATACCCATGCCGCCGCGGGGCTCGAGGCCGGGGGCAGGAACGGTCCGTTCTGGGCCATCTTCGATGCGGCGCGCGACGGCAAGAAGGAGGGCATCGTTTTCGAGCGCTGGTGGTCGCGCCTGCGCACAAGCCGATCAGCATCACGTTCGACGTGCGCTTCAGCAGCGCTGTGCGGCTCAGAGACTGGCAGAGGAGGATCTGACTCGCTACCGGCTGGCGCTGGGCCAGCCGGAACCAGGCCTGTTCGAAGACGGCGCTGGCGCTCGACCTTTCGGCGCCGGACATGGAGTGAGGGTGGGCGACGGAGCACCAGTCGCCTTGACGCCCTTGCAGGACGCCATCTTAACCGCGAACGGCGAGCTTTCAGGGATCATTGCTGCGCCTTTGGGCGGCTTGCCGTTCCCGATGTTCGAACGCGTCGGTGAAGCTATCGAGTTCTTGGGGGGTCATCCCAAGCGCCCGCCCCTCCTCCCGCCATGACGCGACCGCCTTTTCGACTTCTGCGAGTATCGTCTTCGCTCGATCGCTCCTGATCCGGAAATAAGCGATTACCGACATCAGTGCGTCGACAGTCGCTTCGGGCCCAGTTTCTTCGGATATCCAGGTTTTCAGCTCTCGCACGCGCTCAGGGAACGGGTTGATGTCGAATGCAGGCGCCAGGCGCCATTGCCCGCGATGTACATGGAGAAAGCCGTGATTGTGGAGGTGGTCATCGACATTGGTGATAAGGATCGAGAACGCGATGCGCCGCCAAAGCTCTTCGATGTTGGCTGCTGGCTGGCTGCCGTGCTGACGAAGCACATCCACGAGTTCAGTATAGCTATGCTCGCCAACGTCCCCTGACTCTGCGCCGATCATCGTGGCGGCCGAGATATACATGAGTCGATTGCCGTTCGGAGTCCTATCGAAACGCCGTATGAGCGCGACAGGGGCGCCGTCGCTGTCGAGCAGACGTGTCTCAGCAGCATCCACGCCGGCTTTTCTGGCCAAATTCATAGCGAGCACTTCGCCTTTTGTGACAGATCGATCATCGGCAACGCTCGGAAACTTACCGATAGCGAGGCGTCCGTCATCGTCGACGACAGAGCATTTCGGACGAAGGCCCCCAAGAGACGTGCCACGTCCACGCAAATAGGCGAGATCCGTTGCCGTCTCGGTGTTCGTCTCGACGGCGTGCGTGGCTGCGAGGAGTTGACCGATTTCAATGAGCGGCGGCGTGGTGCGTCGACCCTCCTCGGTCGTTCTTTGGTAACGCCCTTCTTCGTCCTTCAACCGGAGCGCACCAATGCGGCTCATGTCGTCCACTGCCAAGAGGTAATCCATCGCGTTCAGAGGCCGCGTTTCGGCGACATTTCCCGCCCGGCGCACCTCTTGGCGACGCTTGGCGTGGTCGCGCTGGATGACACGCCGGCCCCATCCGTCCGGCTCCGTGTCGGCGATCGCGTTGTGGAACACGGATCCGTCGCCGGTCTTTCGATGGAATTGAGGGCCAGTAACGAGTGGCAGACCGGGTTCGATCGAGAAGCCTTCCGCTGCTCTCAGCCAACCTCCATCATATTCAAAGGCAGCGCTCTCGCGCGCACCCTGCTGATCATAGCGCAACGTACCCAGTGGCATCGCTTCTTCGCCAATGTGAACAGCAATAGAACGTCTCATATTGCACCCGGTGGCTTCCGCACCCTTACCCTCTTGGGCAAACGTTCGGCGTCGAGGAGCAGGCCTTGCTCATCGCGATGTGCGTCGATGATCTGCGCCAAAGCCTCATCAAAGCCCAAAACGAAAAAGGTCATGGCGTAGGCCCCCATAGCGACAGTCGGGTCTCCTTTTTCGATCTTCAGATAGGTGCTCTTTGCGACACCCAGTCGTTCCGCCATCATCATCACGGTCAGGCTGCGCTTCTTACGGGCGAGCGCAATGTCGGCACCGAGCTTGCCAAGCGCCCTCTTGACTCTGGGAGGCAATGTATCTGTCACTGTTGAGCGCATGTTTGTCTCATACAAACGACCTTAACTCATTCTAGGGCGCTTATATAAGACCTAAACCGTGATCTGTCGAGAGTTGGCCTGTTTGACCGATCGACAAGGCGGTGGCCCTGCAACCAACCACACTACTCTCGTGAGCATGCATCCATCCGATCCGCAATGGGCGCTAGGTGAGTCGCACGGGGGTGTGAACGATTGCGCCGCTGCAAAACGAAACGGGCCATCCTTGGCACGATCCAGATGTGTGCTGCAGCGGGGCTCCCGCCTGACGTACCGAGCGGCGCCGCCGCATGCTGTCTCGACCCGAGCTTCACAACAACAGGTGCTGTCGGTATCGAACGAAAGTGTCACATATCGAACATACGAGCCTGTCCCAAAACGTCTGCTCGGTGCTCAGCCTGACCCCCAAAAAGCAAAAAGAAGGGAGCGCGACGAAGTTGCGCCGGCCAATTCAAGTGTCAGCGCGGAGCTACCTCTTCAGGATGGCACGTCGCTTGCTGCTCCGCATCGAACGCCGACGGCCAACCCACAAATAACGGAGATGAATATTGGTTCAGAAATGCTGAACCCCCGGTGTACTGAAAGAATTTGAGGAACGGTTGTGGGAAGCGCGGCAAGGCAATAGGCGATTTTGCCTTTCTTGGATCCGGACGGAGGTCGAATCTCACCTCGTTCGGGCAGTTGGTAGCCAACCACAGTTGTTTCTTCCATAAATCGAACTGCGATAAAGCACAGTACAAGTATCACTTGGCTTACTCACACCGGAACTCCTCTAGTCAACTTAGTATCGCGCATTCCTCAAAGAGGAGCGAGATGCACATGTTTTTGGTCCTGGGATAGGCCGCCGGTTCGCCCTTTGACGCGTCCGCCTTTTATTCTTTGAACTGGAGATTCAGAATGAACGTAAGCAGCCTTCTTCTCGGCTCAGTTGCGGCCCTGATCTCCGTTTCCGTCGCTCGCGCGACGGACGAAGTCTCCGCGCCGGCTCCGACCGAATACGTCAAGATCTGCGACGTCTACGGTTCGGGCTACTTCCATATCCCCGACACCGAGACCTGCGTGCGCATCGGCGGCTACATCCGTTACGACGTCGGCCTCAGCGATGTCCGATCGTATGACGGGATAAGAACCTCCGATGTGAGAACTGGCGAGGCTCAGGGCACCTGGCGAAACAACACGCGTTTCACGTTCAAAACTTGGACGCGCCAGGAGACCGAACTAGGCGCACTGAAGACCTATACTGAAACTCGCGTGAACTTCGGCAACCAAAACGCTTATCCGGGTCCGGAAAGCCCTCACAACTATATCTTCAACAGCGGCGTCAAGTTGACTTCCGCCTGGATCCAGCTTGGTGGCCTCCGAGTTGGCAAGGACGATTCGGCCTTCGACACGTTTACAGGCTACGCCGGAAACGTGCTCAATAACGTACTCGTTCCGTACGGCGATTTCGATACCAACGTGGCTCAGTATTACTTCGATGCCGATAACGGCTTTTCGGCTCTGGTTTCACTTGAACAAGGGTCGGGTGTAGTCGGTACTATCGACAGCCATGTTCCGCACGTCGTCTTCGGCGTGAAACAGACGCAGGGCTGGGGCGCGATCACCGGCGTAATCGCTCGTGACAGCGACTACGAAGCTTTGGCCGGCAAGCTCCGAGTCGATGTCAATGTCACAGATGACCTGTCGCTATTCGGAATGTTCGGCTACGGCTCCATTGGCAATCTCAACGATGACCCAACCAACGCGGTCGCCGCTCACGGTCGCGGCATCTACAAAATTTGGAGCGGCAATTGGGCTTTCTGGGCGGGCGCCACTTACACGTTAAACGAGAAAACTTCGTTCAACCTTCAGGTCTCGGGTGATCAGCTCAGGGACTCAGGACTGGCTGCAAACGTCGCCTATATGGTCATTCCAGGTTTCACAGTCACAGCCGAAGTCGATTATGCCCATTACGCCAAGTTCGCTGCCGTCGACCGTTCCGGAATGAACCCGGCTCATGTCGGCAAAAGGAACAGCCTCGGCGGCGTGCTGCGATTCCAAAGCTCGTTCTAACGGAGCGAACCTGAATGTCGGAGGCCCGACTGGAGGCCTCGGTGTCTGGCTTTACGATGTTCAAGATGTGGTTCCGGACGATCATGCCCGGACATTGGTTGCCGGACTTCATAGCCTGATCAGCGAGGCTTCCATAGAGCGCTTAGCAATTCCACTGAATAACTCGTCCAGGACATGTCTCTCGGCCCCATCTGCATCCCTGTTGTGCTACCCTCATTGCGATGAGCGCTCGAGATCGAGAGCTTCGGAGGCACGGCAAGAACGGCTGAGAAATGCCTGGAAGCTTCGTCCAGGCATTCGTCAAGTTTCCTCAGTGGTTCAGAACGACCGTCATTGCAAAATCAGTTCGGTTCAGTAAGATTCTTGTTCTGTTTGGGTCATCTTGAAGGATTAGTGTCTGAGTCGCAGCGGACCGTCCAGAGGCGCGCAAGCCTTTGGTCCTGATCGAACGGAACGCGTGACAGCATAAGCTCGATCTTTAGTCCACGGTGGTGCTACGTTGCCTAGTTCTCCGGCGCGTGATTTGACGCCGAGATATGGCGGATCGAGCCGGCGTCCTCAGCAGCACCGCAAATTGTGCGTGATTGCATCCATGTCGTGGATGTTCTTTATCGAAGCAATCGATTTTTCTGGCTGTCCGATGATGAATATGAAGCGTCACTTGGCGTGGTGGGCGCCATCGGAGTAGTTGCATGGAATGTTTGTCCAGTGTGGCCCGGGTGCCGAGGCGATCTCCGGTGAGGTCGACCATGTGATCAGCAATCGAACGGCAATCGGCGGTCGTGGAGACAATGAGCACGGATTCAGCCAGATAGCTGGGACCATCTACCTGATTATAGCTGCTACAAACCGCATGTGGTCGGCGAGCACGGCTCAGCTGAGGCCCCTGCCGCCGTGAGGGGTCGAAGCACCGCCTGCGAGCTATATTCATCTGCTTCCAAGATCGTGAGGATGTGCTCCGCGTCGCGGAGGCTTTGGGAGCTCATCTCGTCCTGGAAGCGGACCAAGACCAAGTTTGGCAACGGTGTTAAACCGTCCTCATAAGGGGAGAGGTAGGCGTGGCTTTCCTGTTCCAGCAAAATCCGGCCGCATACCGAACCTATAAGGAGCTGGAATTCAGGTCGGACCTTCGCAAGGCGTGCACCACGGATCAAACGCCGTTTCCTTGGGGAACATGGCTCAGTTCCGACAAAGCAATTGTAATCGCCCTAGCTGCCTCGATTGCGCTCTTGGTCGGGACGCAGGGGCCCCAGATCAACGACGCGGTCCTAAGCCAGCTGCGAACGATTCAGATCAACGATGCATTGCTCCGGCGCGACGTCGCCCGCGCTCGGACCGATATGGCATTGGACTACCGTTCGGTTGCTTCTACCGGACAGGCATTGCAAAGGAATCGTGAATACTTGCAACGCCCTCTCGACGTTTCGCCCGATGAGAGCTCCGGGCAATCCAAATTGCTCGCGCAGCTCATAAACTCGATCGAAAACAAAGAGGCTGCCATCTCAGCCTTGATCAAGCAAAATCAGCTTATGCAAAGCTCTCTCGCAGATCTTGCTCGCTCGATTGGTCGCCTCGGGGGGGCACCCTTGGGCAGGGTTGAACTTTCGAAGCTGATCGTGTTTTCGGCTGAACCGGGGCTCACCCTCGCATCACAGATGGATCAGCCTCTCGACCGATTTGCTCCGAACCAGGCCCGAGCTGCCGCGGATGCTTTGGGTAATTTCCTGTCTTCTTTATGGAGGTTGGACGAAGCTGCCAATCAGATCGCATCCCTCGACACGTTCTCCATGGCAGCCGAACTGGAGCGAGAGCATCTGAAAGGCTACAGCTTGGCCAACGCGCAAGCGCAGCGTACGCGACTTTTCTTTGGCTTGGTGTCCATATGCCTTTGCTTGCTTGCGATCATTCGGTCCTCCAGGCAGCATCTGCGGACGAACCGGTTGAAAAGGCGGTTGGAGCTTGAAGAGGCGTTGAATGAGATCGAAGCTCGCTTCAACGATAGTAAAGCAAAGAACGCCTCGGCGCGCTTTTCCGCCGAAGCAGCGCTTAGACTCGTTCAACGCGTTTTCGATGCGGATCAATGCGCGCTTGCTCTGGTGGATCCGAGTCTCAGCAGGCATACCGAGTGCTTTATGGCCAACACGTGCATACCCGTCTGGAACGTCGCGCATATTGATCAAGTCGTTTCACTTGTCCGCCCCGGACGGCCAGTGTTTCGCGTCATTCCGGCGGCGGAAATGGTTCGGACCGCCATAGGCACTTCCGGTGTGTGTCAAATTGTTGGATGCCGGGCCTCCGATCAGCAGGCTGTGGTTTGCATCCTTGTTTTTGAAGGAGATCGCTCACTCCCCTCAGCAGACGACCTCCGGGTTCTTGCCAGTGCTATTGTGCGTTTAAGCAACCATCTTGAAATGCAACGTGTAAATGCGGAATGCGACCTTCTGGTGAGTCGATGGGAGCATGTGGAAAGGCTGAGGACTGTCGGCACAATCGCAAGCGGCGCCACACACGAATTCAACAATATTTTAGGAGCAATAATTGGATACTCAGAGATTGCCCAAAGTCTTGTGCGTCGTCCCTCAAGACTTCGTAACCACATCGATCAAATCATCTTAGCTGGACACCGAGCCAAGCTGATCGTTGACCAGATTTTGTCACTCAGCCGAAACCGACAGCGCGTGGCAGTGCCTTTCAATGTCTCTGAAATTCTTATGGATCTTGCGCCATTGCTGCGGGTCACAGTTCGTGCCGATGTTCAGTTGAACTTCAAGATCAACGAGTGGCAAACGGTGGTCGAGGGCAGCCCAACCGAGATACAGCAGATTCTCATGAACCTGTGCAAGAACGCGTCGGAGGCTGTCTTGAACGAGGGCCGTGTCGAGGTTAGCGTTTCTCGCGCCCAGGTGTGCCAAACCAAGCCGCTGGCTCAGGGAACCTTGAGACCTGGAGATTACGTTCTCATCTCCATCAGCGACAATGGCCCAGGAATCGCAAGTTCGATACTTCCGCATGTCTTTGAGCCCTTTTTTACCACGCGCTCTTGCGTCGGCGGGACCGGGCTGGGTCTTGCCGCGGTTGACAGGCACGTGAGCGCGCTCGCAGGATGCCTTGACGTCACCTCGGCTGTTGGCCGAGGTACGCGCTTTGATATTTACTTACCGGCCTCCGAGGAGGAGCCAGTCAGCGCTGACATCGCTTTCGGTCCCTACGAGGGATCACTCGGCAACGGAGAAATCATTGCAGTCGTGGAGCCCGATCCAGCAGAGTTGGAGATCTACAAGGACAAGGTCGCCGCGCTGGGTTATAAGCCGGTCGGCTTCGCGACCTTCGAAAGTCTTTGCGGCTGGATCGAGAGCGGGAAAGGAGCTGACCTGCTAATCTTGGGTAAAATGCCTTTCCTCGAGCGAGGACAGGCCGAATCCGTATGCCCCACCCTCATGACGGTGCCTGTCATAGTCGTCGGTGAAATCGACCCCATGCCGGTCACATCTGATAATCAGGCCTTCGTCCTTTGGCTAGCGAAGCCGGTCTCGTCCAGGACAATGGAGCATGCAATTCGTACAATGATGATGGCATGATGCCGCCGGCTCGCTCGGGCCTCAAGCAATCCGGGAAGGCCTCTCAAAAGACATCGAAGCAGAATAAAATGACGCGTCACATCACCGACTTATCGATCCCGAGACGTTGTTTCAACCTTAGTGCTTGTTGAGAAGGTCGGCTACTGTCTCTCCCCGTCGCCGGGCATCAGCGGCGAGCCATACTTCTCCCACCTCATACACTTCGCCTTGGGTACTGAACGGGACAATGACGTCAACGGCAGCCGACAGCATGTCAAGAAGCGTGCGGTCTTCCACAGCGGCTCCTTGCGCGCTGCTCTTGACGAGTGAAAAGAGCTTCTTGAAGCCTTGGACCGGATCAGCCCCGTGGATGGTTGATATTGATCCCGCATGGCCGGAGACGACTTCGCTAAGGTAAGCCCAAGCAGCATCATCGCGCATCTCGCCGAGCAATATTCGATCAGGGCGCATGCGCAAGCTGGCCTGCAACAGTTGCTCGGCTGTCACCGCACCTAAGCCTGTTCGGTCCTTCGGATAGAGTAACCGGACATGATTCTCGTGCGGGATTGCAAGCTCGAGCGTGTCCTCGATACTGATCAACCTCTCTTGGGGGGGTATAGCATCGATCAAAGTCTTGCTCATTGTCGTTTTGCCGCTTCCAGTAGGTCCGCAAAGCAGCATCGTGAGCCGCCCGCAGACGCAGGCCCGCAAAAATTGCTCCAAGTCACCATGGTCGTAGTGCTGAAGAATCGTTTCGTCCTGCCGCTCCTGGCGCTCTTTTCGTGACCGCCATTGATTCCAACGCGAGTGTTCGTAGCGAGAAGAAACTTCCTTGAGTTCAGTCACACGACTTGAGGGACGCCGTATCGTCAGGCTTATTGTTCCTGAGGGAACGGCGGGCGGCAAACAGATCTGCAACCGCTCTCCGTTCGGCAGCTCAGTCGCACAGAGGGGGCTTTGCGGTCCGACATCTTGCTTGCGCAGCGCTCCAGCGAGGATCGCGATGTCCTCCAGATCGTCATAAGACAGCGGCAGCGGATGTTTCGTGAAAACGCCGGCCTGTCGGACAAAGGCTTCCCCAGGCCGGTTGATAGCGACCTCTTCGGTCCTTGGCTCCTCAAGCCATTTCAGAACGGGCTCGAGAAGCAAACGCAATTGAGGATCAGCCTCCGATTGCATTGTTGTCTCTCCGGCGTTTGCGATATTGGGGGGCTGGCGCCACGGCAGTCGCTCTAAGATCGTATACATCTGAGAAATCGAGGTCCCGAGCCACAAAGATGGATACGGCATCTCCCTGGTTTTTCTTCAGGGTTGGCGGAACGTTGATCGTCGCTCTCAGTGTCGTCTCGACGGCTTGTCCACCATTGCTCTGGAAGCTGTTGATGCCGCTTCCTCCGCCAGAGCTGGCCGCGTATTGACCGGCCGCCTGAAACGCGCCTTGGATGACGCTCATGAGCATCGCTCCGCCAAAGCGTTGCCAGAAGTGATTGTCCACCGTGCCAGGAATTCCGGAGCGGCCGAGCTCGTCAGCGCCCGGCGATGCTATCGAAACGAGGGCATGGTCAGGTGTTTCGATGCGCGTCCACAGCACGAAGACACGCGCATCCCCCTGCTGGAGACCGCGCTGGATCTCGCCAATCACGGTCGTCCCGCGATCCAAGAGCACGACATTGTTGGTGGCGCCGCGGACGTCTTTTGGTAAGACGCACTTCACATAGCCGGGTAAATTTGTGTCGACTGCCGTTTGCAAAATGCAGGGAATGATCGTTCCTTGAGTAATCACGAGATCAGGGTGCGGCATAAGTGTGGCCCGGCTCGGCTCCTGTATATCTGGCTTCAATCGGCCTGACAGATCGCCACCGTTTGAAATCTCATCCGCGGTCGCGGGAGTATCCTTATGGTTGTCTTCGCTCCGCTGACCGTCATTGGGCATTTGACTGCTGCTACTGTAGGCGAAAATTGGCGTTTCCTCGGGCGGCGGATCAGCTGGCGCCGGTGGGGGCGGCGTGGATGGCGCAGCATCTGCCGCCTGGGCCGCCTGTACGGGTGCTGGAGGTTCGGGAGCAATCTCAATTGGCACAGGGCGGAATGGCTCGGCGTTGGCGACAATTGGCGGTTTTGGCTGAGACGGATCGTCTTGTGTGCCGGGACGACCTCCGAGCCAGATGAGCGATAGAGATGAGACGAGAACAAGAGCAGCGACGGCCAACTTCTGCAATCCCGAAACATGCCGGCGGGCCGGCTCCGAGACCATCGATCCGGATGCATGGACATCATGTCCCGACTGTGGGCCGGTTTCATTCATCGGCCCGAGCCTTTCAAAACGCGCCACACGTCGGGTGTCACTGTACCGGTCACTGGCGCTCGTCCCACAGGATCATAAGCCCTGTTGAAAATGGACAAGACCGTATTGCCATCTCTCAGACGCCATTCCCGGGCGACTGCGGATACTTCAACATAGTCCCCTTTGACCGTGTAATTGGCAGCGGCTTCTTTGCCGTCGGGATTGATAACGTAGAGGGAGGGTATGCGGGAATTGCTTGCGAAGCCAAATACGGTCGTAAAGCCGTTATCGAAAACTTCCAGCGGCGCCAGCGATCGATCGCCCTTTGCGACGTAGTGGAAATTGCTTTCGTCCGGACTGGCAGTTGCGGCGGGCCGATTCAACAGATCCTGAACTCTCTCGTCTTGCAGCACTTTCGCCCGGGCCTGACCAAGAATCGAGCGCCTTTCTGCTTCCTTTCTCTGAGCAGCAGCCTCATCAGCAGGATAGGTGAACTGCACACTGTAATATAGGTCAGGTTGCTGCTCATCGAGTTTTGGCATCGCTTTCGTTGAAATACTGAAGACGTATCTCCGTGTACCGGACTCACTCTCGGCCAGCACGATGACCGGCTGCGGCGGGAGCATCCGGCTAGCCTTAAAAAAGAGATAGTTGGCGCGCGGGAGCGCAGCCAGGTCTTTGCTGTTGGAAACGGCCACGGCTGCGACGGTCTCGTTGGCCGCGAATGTGACAACCAGCGTTGCCCCCACTGCGGTCGATAGGCGCACCACTTCGTCGGGACGGTAAGCCAGGTAGCGCATTCGCGCATCATGCTTGCCGGCAAGTGGCGTGTCTTCCGCGCACGCTTCCATGGTTAGGAAAAGTGAACAGGCCAGCGCGAGAAATGCTCTTTTTGTCATGGCTGCGCATAGCCCAGGTTCGATACGCTATCTTCCGAGGCTTGATAGGACGTGACGAGTAGACCTCCCGGATTGGTGAGTCTCGATTGGCCAGGCAGACCCGTCAAGCGCTCGTAGCGGATGGTAGCTGTCCAGGTGGTCACTATCGGCATCTGCCCATCGACAACAAGCGTACGCTTGTATCGGATCTGTTGAACGTCCGGACTGATGTCGTTTGAGGAAATATGCCCGACCTCGAGCTTGCCGCGCTTGCCGACCGTGACTTGCGGCGAGGTGGGATTCGGATAGTTGAAGAAATCTTGATATTGCTGTTGCACAGCCGGTGCGCTGAAACTGGACACGAGGTCATAGGCATATTGGGCTGTATCTGCTGTGTAGCCCTCGCGCAGGCGTACATATTCCCACAGCGAAGCATTTATGACGGCTCGATCTTGGGTTGCCGGCAGTCGAGAGATTGACACTTCGCTGTCAACGGTCCCATCCGGCCGTACCCAGAGGAACACAGGTACGAGCTTGGCCAACGGGACCATGGCAGCGATGGTAAATGCCTGGGCAACATTTCCTAGGACCGCCGCTGCGGCAAAGGCTATCAGGGCCTTTGACAGGCGCCGCGCAGACTTCGCTCGTGAAGTTTGAAACGCTTCCACCTTCTTGTAGTGGGCGGCTAGCGTTTCTCTCTCCACCAGAAGGGCATGTTCAGGAAATTTCACTTGGGCTCTTCCGCACATTCGACCTGAAGATCCTCAGGGGTGGTTTCCCATTGTCCCACGTTCAGTTGGAATGGCGCACCCGTGCAGGTCGCAAGCCGATCGGTTGTCTTGCAGGCCGCCAAAGCGAGGATTGACAAAAGTAGATAAAGTTTCATTTTTGGCACCGCGCTTGTCGATTGGTTAACCACCCGCCGTTTTGGCAAAGTGGCGATTGAGGTTGTTAAGAGGTTGGTTCGCACCTGCCCAAGAGCCGCCGGCGATGCTGCTGGCGATCGTCGGAAGCGCGACGATCAGAGCGTCACCAGCCAGGAAAAGCATGTCGAGCTCGTAAAGCCCGATGATCTTGGCTGCTGTCGTGCCCGAGAATTTGATCACCCCCAGCATGAATACCAGCGAGGCTGCTTCGGCAGCGATAACTATCGTTGCAACGATATTGAGGAGGAGAAGCAGCAGCCCGTACGAGAGCAGTTGGCCGATCCATCTGGTGGCTATGTCTCGAGTGTGATCAAAAAGGTAGCCTACAAGGACCAGGGGGCCGATCGCCAAGAGCACCTTCGTCAGGATTCCAACGGCATCGTAGATCTCGAACGCTGTCCACAGCGCGCCGTAGAAAATCCATTGCGCTCCCTGGAAAGCAAGTATGTCCTGGCCGTTCATAGGCCCAATTTCGGAAGCAATCACCTGAAAGACATACTGACTTGAAGCAAACATGAAGTCGAGCTTCTGAGGGATCGCCATGAAGGGCAAGTCGCTGCCACTGATGTGGTGAGCCAACCTCGGGATCGTGTCGTCGAAGACCGCTTCAATGTACTGCTGGTAGTTGGCCTGCCCTAAGATAAGAGCAACGACAATCGATACCATGATTACGCGCGAGATACCCCCGCGCGCATCGACTTGACCACGCATGACCAGACAGCCTTGGATTATTATCCAAAGCGTGACACACGCAACCAGAGGCGCACTGACCGCCTCTTGGATCTTTTCAAGCACTTCGTGCAGCCCTAACGTAAAGGCCTCATGAAAGATCGTGTGTATAGCCGTGAATGGCGCGGGAATTTTGAAATTCATGGCGTGAGCCTGATTTGTCCCTGATCAGCGCAGCTGAGCCGAATGAACTCTGCGTGGTTTACGGGAGGATGCTAAACATCTTGGCGGTGTCCTGGCGTTCGCGACGCTGCGTGGCGGCCTCCTCCGCGGCGTGAAGGCTGCCTTGTGCAGTGGCCATCGTCAGCAGACTCGTGGCCTGGGCATTTTGGATAATCGCATCATGAATCTGCTTGAGGACCAGACCGTTGGTCACGGTGGCCTGCACAATATTTCTCGAGCTGGAAAGCTGACCAAGCGTGTTGTCGTTAGCCTTAAGGCGCTTGTCCATTACGCCCAGAGTGTCGGCTGCAAGAGCTGCGGCATTGGCGGCACCAGCGATTTGCCCCTCTAACAGTTTCGCTTCTGCATCGGTGCCGGTGACTCTCCGAGTTGGGTCCTGCGCAATGTTACGCGCCATGGTCGAAACTGGCGCCCGAGCATCAAACATCTGCCCCTCCAGCGTATTGCTCGACGGGTAGTGATTTCCTTGGTTCAGTGTGCCCAGCAGTCCCGTGACACCGAATGACGACTTTAGCATATCCACCATTTCGATCGTGGTAGCGAGCGTCGTGATTGACCTCTCAAGGATCGCCGCATTGGAAATCGCTGTTAAGGTCACTTGTGTTTCTGTTACCGGGTCGCTGACGACAAATTGCGACCGGGCCTGTGTGCTAAGCAGAAAGGAAGCAGCAAGCGTTGTTGCTGCAAGCTTGGCAAATCTCATGAATATTCCTCCGTCAGTCTTGAATTTCGTGGTAACGAGCCATGAACTTGTCGAGCCACCCACTTGGGGCATCTCCGTACTGGTCACGAAGCTGGTCGGCAAAGCGCACGGTGTTGGCCCGCCCCGAGAGTACGGCTACATATTCGCGCATCTGCCCAAGATCGAATTCGCAAACAACACTCCCGCTGTCGCGCTTGAGCAAAAACTTGCGGCTGCCAATTGCCATTCCGTGGCGGATTGCCTCGAACTCCTGCGTAGTGCACTTCAAGCCATCGACATACGCCGCTCGGTCCGCCGTCGGTGATGGGTAGAAAATCTTCGTCATGCATTGTGCAACGAGACTAGCTCCGAGGGGCGATTCAAGCACGTGTTCAGGCTGCTGCGTTGCGAGTATCAACATCCCGTTGTTTTTGCGGACGGTGAGCAAGAACTTGTCGATAACAGCCGAGAACTGGGGGTTGAGCAGATAGAAACGAAATTCGTCGCAGCTCATGACAAACCGACGGCCATCGACAACAGCGCCCACGCGATGCAGAAGATATGCGGCGGCCGGCGCACAGACCTCCTCAAATTCCAGGAGCTGCGTCATGTCGAAGCCTGTAATGGAGGCATCCAGCCTTACTTCGTCCACATCGCCGTCAAACGCCCATCCAAGCGCATTCCCTCTACACCACCGCTGCAGCCGTGCTCCTGCGCCCTCGGAGGGGCTGTGCAGCAGAAATTCGCGTAGGCCCGCAAGTGAGCGCATGACGGGGTCGAACGAAAGTTGACGAACAATGCCACGTTCCAATCGACGGCTTTCCTCCGGCGAGATCGGACCACGGCCGTCACTCTCGATCAGGGCCATCAACCATTCGCGCAGAAAATCCAACGAGGCGGAGGTGTTGTCCAGTCCACGCAGGGGGGCCAAGCCGCTCGGAGTGCCTCTGCGCAACGCCAGATATGTCCCTCCCGTGGCTCGAACCAGCAGTTCACCACCCCGGTCCTTATCGAAAAATACGATGGCACCATCGCGATCGACCACGCTTTGCTCAAGCATCGCGAGGATAAACGTCATCAGCGTCGTCTTGCCTTTGCCGACGGGTCCGAATATCGCCGTCATGCCGACGTCATTCTCATGGGGGATGTAGTCGAATGAAGTTCCACCGTTCGTGCGAAAGCGCGCAACCGCTTTGCCCCAGTGGCCGGAAGTGGAACCGCTTGGGAAGTTTTCAAATGACACAAGCCCGGCAAAATTGTGCGAGGTGATCGCCCCGGGGCGTGTGCGCCACCTGTTGTTGCCCGGAAGTTGGGACCAGTATGCGGCCTCCATGCCGATACCCTCCTGGACGATAACGGCGCCCGCATCGGCCAGCCTTGCGCGCGCATTGGCTGCGCGATCTGCAAGGCTGTTGAGGCTCTCGGCATGGACGCACAGGCTCAGATGATGCGAACCCATGACGAACTCGTTGCTTGCCAGTGCGTCCTCTGCCTCGGCAAGTTCATTGATCTGGGTGAGAGCCTTGTCGCCGGCGCTCGTCATCTGGCTGGACTTAAGGCTAAGCTTCGCATGAGCTTGTGGCCGTGTGAGGAAGGAAAAGCTCTGGCTGAGCACAAGCGGGAAGTTGGCCGACAGCAAGGGATTTAGCATGCCTGGCCGCGTCGTCGCCGGATATTCACGGAATGAAAACAATGATCCCACGGAGCTATCCCCAGGTCTTCGAATCTCAAGCGCCCGCTTCCCGCAGATGACCTGGTCAGTGTAGATCGAGGCGCCGAGTGAGCCGGTAACCATCGGAACCGGAAGAAACCGACAAGTCATCATCAGCCGAAGCGCCTCACCAATTTCCGTGAAGAGCACGTTGCCTCTCTCACGGATACCCAACCGGCGCAGACCGTAACCGCCGAGTGCGCCAGCAATGATGTGCCAGAGGTCTTCCAGGCTTCGAATTTGGGCGGCTAGATCATTGTCATTCCGTCTGGGGGACTTGAAAATCCGCAAGCCGATCTTGCCGATTGCGCTGCGGGGGAACACGATGACAGTGAGGAAGTGATCGTTGCGAAAGAGCTTTCCCGACAGCACACGGCGCTCGTAGGCCTCGCTCAGACTGCCAGCGAATGCACTTTGAAACTGGCGCGGCGCTGGCGCCGGCACATCATTGTGTCGCACAAGGTGAGCGTATATCGAGACATTGTCATCTGCGATGTTGCGCAAGAGAGTGTTGAACGCGCGGCAGCGCGAGTTGCGCATCTCAGCGTCTTCCAAATCAAACGGCAGCCCGTTCACATGTGCCATGGCCATGATCGATCCGTCTTCCAGAAGGACAACCTGATCGCTTAGATGACCGACATAAGGAAGGTAGATCTCGCCAGATCTCTCGGTCCGGCCACTGGCGCCAAACATTACACCATTCCTCTTCCGCGTTTCGGCACTCTGATCGGATTGGCGCTGACGCTCGCGCCGCCCCAGACCGGCCCGTCCACGCTTCTGCCGGCCGTTTGCAAATAGAGGAACGCGACGCTTGCGGCGTTATAGTCACGCTCAACAATCAGCCGTGCTCCGAACCAGAGTGGCACGAGCACGACTTCATAAAGCGGGTTCTTAAGGATAATGATGATGAGCCCCGCCAGCATCATGAGCGCTCCGGCCAGTGTCAGCGGCACCCCCAGAAACAGTGCGGGGCGTGTCGCCGCCACATAGAGGGTGCTCACTTCCAACCGGTCGCTCATCAGCCACCGCCTATGAGCGCCTTGCCCAGGAAGCTGGCGCCAAACATGATGACAATTCCTCCAACAACACCCGCAACCAGGCCAAGTGAAGCACGACCGAACATCCAGGAGATGCCGATGGCCACGAGTCCGAGCACGGCCAGTGATTGTCCGAAGGGACCAAGTATGAAGGCGCAGATATTCTGGACCATCTTGGCAGGATCCGTCCCTCCGGTCACCTGGGCCGCGGCCGGCCCGCTGGAGAAGACCGTCCACGCGACGCCCGCAGCAGCGGCCGGTACATATTCAGCCGCCATGCGCAGCATGGAAAAAGGCGAAGGAACACGCGTTTTAAGTGCACGAAGTATTTTGAGTGGCTTCATCATTGTATCTCCATGTTTCAATCGAATACGAGTTTGTTCGGGTTCGAGGGTTCCCGCTCGTCCGCAGCCTGGCTGCCTGTCGGACCGGAGGGATCGGCCCCGGAGCGGTTTCGCTGATAGGAGCCCCAAACGTCCCACGAATCTTGTGCGGGCTGCTTTTCATTAGTCTGTTGGCTCTGTTCGAGCAGAGGGGGCACGGTTTTCGGACCGGCTGCCTCAAGGCCTGGCACATCTTGAGCGGTCGGCTCCAGCGTTCGCTCAAGGAGACTTGACATGTCCTTTGCGGCCGACTCGACCTTGCGTACATAACCGTTGGTGAAGCCACGCGTGACGTCGCCCGTGTTATAGGCCGAGATGGCACGGCGAAGCGCCAGTTGCTGTGCCACAGCAGTCGTGCCGCCGGCATACCGGCTTTCAAGTAAGTGGGCGGCAGCCGAAAGCGAGGCGCAGGGCTCGAAAGCTTTTTCCGGCGTGAGATTGAGCATGGGAAAGTTGTTGCTGTTTATCTGCATCAATCCAACATCGACAGAATGTTGTGCTTCGAGGCGGTGCTTGATGCCCCGCGTGGCTTCCAGGTGATCTATCCAGCGAAGCTGCTCACCTGTGGTGTTGTCATGAGCCACCAGCGTTTCAAAGCCACTTTCAATCTTGGCAATCGCGGCGAGGGTGGACGGCGCAACCCATGGAGCGCATTTGCGCGACAGGCTGTGGAACTCACGGGGAGAAAGTGGCGCGGGCTCGGCTGGGAGTGACATGGATGTCAACAGGACGATGGCCAGGGGCCAAGCTGCAATAAACATTCCCTATTACCTACCTTTCCAAGCCGCCGCACGAGTTCTGCCCCTGTCCGGCACGCGCTTATCGGGGAGGTTTGTTACTCTGTGATGTTCAATTTCAGCTTTTCGGTTTCAACTGAAGCAAAGACCGTGTTGGTGTCAGCGTGGGTGGAGCAGCTTGCGCATGCGTGGGGTGGCGCCGGCCCGATCAGCCAGCGACATCTGGAGCATCTTGGTACGATGACTCCTGTGCGGGATTGCTCGTCCCGGCCGTCCGTTGCTCCTGGACCGTGGCCCGCGACTTCGGCGTCATGGATGGTGATGGGACCTTTTGTCAGCGCTAAGCCAAGGACAAAATGGGAAGCTTGGCGGGTTTGTTCAGGCTCGGGATCACCGTGGGGAATCGACGAAGGCGCTAAAGCAGCCCAACTTTGCCGATATGCTGCCGGTGCTTTAAGAGACAGCCATGCGCGGCCCTGCACACTCAGATCATTGTTTGAGACCGCGAGCTCGTCCGCGAAGCTGGCTCGAAGGGGCAAATCCGCGGGGGCGAGGGTCAATTGGGAATACGTGGCGGCGCAGCCCACCTGGTGCGAGCCTGGTTCAGCTGATCGGTCGCGCCGCCAACGGGTGGATCATGCACAGTCCCATCGGCAGAAAACCGCACGCCATTAACGGAGTCCGACGGCGCAATGGACAAGCATAGTGACACCCTCCAGATGGAGGAGTTGCAGTAACTGAGAAATGTTAGCCCGGACGTTCACCGCAATCGGCGACCTGCCGGTCGCCCGAAACAGCATTTGGGCCGCCGGCCACCTTGGACGAAGCCGGCTTGGCAGGAGACATACTATTTGGCACAAGGCCGCTGCAGCGAATCACGGTCTTCTTCCGCCGACCGCCTTTCCGATCAACCAAACGCCGCGCTGCTCAACCATGTCCGAGCTGGATCCACGAGCCGGAGGATGTCGAGATGATCCAGGTCCGCAAACTCCAGGATGACAAGGATGCAAGGGCATAGCAGGAAACTTGGCATCCATGAGGTCGAACTCGAATGGTATTGGCAGGCCTGCACCAACGGGGGAGCTCGAAGCGAAAAAGCGAAGGACCACACGGCAGGGTCATCTCGGCGCTTGGACCTGTCTGGTGGCCACGGGCTGCCTGGGTGCGGTCAATTCGCCACGGATGAAAAGACCAGGACGAGCACGGCCTCACATTGGCCGCAGGCAACGGCGAGTGATATCAAGGGGCAGCTGTTCTGCGTCGGTGCCCCAGGGTTGCTCAGAAACAGGTTTAGACAAGGGGATTCAAGATTGAAGGTGTGCCGTTGAAACATGTTCTTGTCATTGACGATGATGCCGCAATGCGGCGCCTCATCGCCGGGTATCTCACGATGCATGCCCTGAAGGTAACCGCAGTCCACGATAGCAAGCAGTTTGACTATGTTCTTTCACATGAGCCAGTCGATCTCGTGGTTGTTGACCTTAACCTAGGCCGGGAGGATGGACTTGCGATTGTCCGCAATCTGGCGACAAGATCGGATGTTCCTATCATAGTGATCAGCGGCGACCGGCTTGATGAGGCGGAAAAAGTGGTTGCACTGGAGCTCGGCGCAACCGATTTCATTCCCAAGCCTTTCGGGATGCGCGAATTCTTGGCCCGCATTCGAGTAGCGTTACGCGAGCGCATTTCCAGTCCGCGAACCAAAGATCAGCGCTCATTTCGCTTTGGGGCCTGGAAGCTCAGCGTCAAGCAGCGGCGCCTGATCTGTACGGAGCGTGGCGAGGTCAAGCTTACCGCATGTGAGTTCAATCTCTTGATCGCATTTCTGGAGAACCCCCGCAACGTGCTATCCAGAGAACGGCTTTTGCTCGCGAGCCGTGTGCGTGGAGAAGAGGTGTACGATCGAAGTATCGATGTCCTAATCATGCGCTTGCGCCGAAAGCTGGAGGCTGATGCGGCCAATCCTCGCCTAGTCAAGACATGCCGTGGTGCAGGGTACTTCTTCAACGCTGACGTAGACGTTAGCTACGGAGGCACCCTGGCCGCGTGACAGGTAGTTATGCTGGAGATTGGCTGACGAGGCTGTTCAAGCGTAAGACCGTATGTCCGCTTCTGCCGGTGAGGTGGCTCGCCCTACACTGCGCGTCCGAGGGTTGCTCGGGCGGGCCGAGCCGATCCTCATCACAGGAGGACGAGCCGTGGCAGATTATAGGGAAGCATTTGTCGGAATCGATGTTGCGAAGCAGAGGAATGCCGTCGCGATTGCGGAAGCCGGCCGGGAGGGAGAGGTTCGCTTCTTCGGCGAGGTCGATGCATCGGATACGAGCATGCGCCGCGTTATCCAACGGATCGCCGCCAAGTTCGATCGGATCCACCTCTGCTACGAGGCGGGCCCAACCGGCTATGGCCTCTACCGACTGATCCGTTCCCTTGGCCATGAATGCACCGTAGTCGCGCCATCGCTGATTCCAAGGAAACCTGGCGATCGGGTGAAGACGAACCGCCGGGATGCTCTTTCATTGGCAAGGCTGCTGCGCGCCGGCGAGCTGACCGCGGTGTGGGTCCCCGATGAAGACCACGAAGCCATGCACGATCTCGTTCGCGCCCGGGCCGCCGCGGTCGAGAGGCTGCGGGTCCATCGCCAGCAGGTGGGCGCTTTCATGCTCAAGCATGGTCGTGCCTATCCACGCAGGAAGAACTGGACCATGCGCTAGCTGCGTTGGTTGCAGGAGCAGCGGTTCGATTATCCTGCACATCAGATCGCACTCCAGGAGATGGTCGAAGCGGTGCGCGTCTCGAAAGAGCGTGTGGAACGGCTTGAGCGCGTGATCGAAGAGTTCATCCCGAACTGGTCGCTGGCGCCGATCGTGCGAGCGCTCCAGACATTGCGTGGGGTCGATCTGATCGTCGCCGTAACGTTCGCTACCGAGATCGGCGACGTAAGCCGTTTTGAGAGCCCTCGCCAACTCATGGGTTATCTCGGCCTCGTTCCCGGCGAACGATCGACCGGCGAGACAATCAGGCGTGGCGGCATCACCAAGGCAGGCAATGGCCGCGTTCGCCACATGCTGGTCGAGAGCGCCTGGACGTATCGACACCCTCCCCGGATCGGCAAAGCGAAGCTGTACCGGCTGGAGCAGGCGCCGCCGAAAGTCGGTGAGATCGCATGGAAGGCTCAAGCCCGCCTGACGACCCGCTATCGAAAGCTGGTCGGGCGAGGCAAGCGAACGACGGTGGTCTGCACGGCGATCGCCCGCGAACTAGTCGGCTTCATGTGGGCCGTCGCCAGGGAGGCACGCTCCACCTGATCGCTCGCCGCGGCAGTGTACACCTCGCGCATGGGCGGAGGCGGGACCACGGCAGGGGAATGCCCGTCAGACGCTTTGTGGCCGGCAAATTGACCGACGCCCGCAGTAAGATAGGAACAGCCCCGGACGCACAATCGGGAATGCGGTAGCCAACCCGCGCATCAGAGCTTGATCACCGACGTCCTTCAGTTCCGCCTCCTCCCATACGCGATCATCAGCACGACAGCCGCTCCCCGGATCGGATGATTTTGTGCGCCCACAGCGTTGACAGCGGTCATCAGAGCGCTGTTCTCAGGCCACGGCTTTGAGCTCGGGCGCCCGGATGCAGGCCCAAGGCAGCAGGTCGTTGATCTGGCTGTTCGGATGGCTGTTGACGATCCTGGTGAGGACGTCGGCGAGATAGCCGAGTGGCTCGACACCATTGAGCTTGCAGGTTTCGAATCAGCGACGCGATGACTGCCCAGTTTTCGGCACCGCCGTCTGAACCTGCAAAGAGCGCGTTCTTGCGGTTGAGCGCCATCGGACGGCTTGAGCGCTCGACGGTGTTGCTGTCGATCTCGATGCGGCCGTCGTCAAGGAAGCGCGAGAGGCCTTCCCAGCGTGAGAGCGTGTAGCGGATTGCCTCGGCGAGCTTGGTCTTCTGACTGATCAGGCCGAGCTTTTCGCGCAGCCAAGGTTCAAAATCGGCGACAATAGCGCGGCTATTTTCCTGACGCATCGCGCGGCGTTCATCGGCCGATCGGCCGCGGATATCGTCCTCGATCTTTATAGAGGTCGGCGATCCGTCTCAGCGTCTGGGCGATCGGCGAGTTCCAGGCCTACATCGCCTTCCAGCAGTGCCAGCCTGATCAATTACGGCGAGAGCTACCGGTCCGGAGATCGGATCAGCGCCTCTGTCGTCAAAAGAGCCGTTCTGTTTGACCCCAGCCATGGAGCTCAACGCCCCGCGTCGGAGCGCTCTCTGCTTCTGAAGGAAGCCATTAGGTCGGCTCGGGCTTGATCGGAGGCTTGGTTGATGGACGTCGTGGTTGCTTCGCTCGGCTGCCGCCCCATGGCGAGGCTTTGCGGATTATCAGTCCTCTGCCTCTTCCCCGGTCTCAATAGCGCTGTGTAGTGTTCATTGTTTATGATGACGCCCCCGCTGTTCACGAGGTTGCTCCTGTCGAGTGTACTCGTCAGCTCGTCCTGGGCCTCGCGAGTCCTGCCCAAGCGCCGTTCAAACGGCGCTGGCGCGACTTGTCGGGCTTGCTGCTCTTGCAACACGGCTTGTTGCACCTGCGACGCGGCTCCAAAAGCTTCCGGGGGGATTGCGGCAAGCTCGTGCGGCAAGCGGCCCTGCCTCAGTCGGTTTTGCAGCGCCTGCCGATCGGCGACGAGGTCGTCGAGGTGCAGCGGCCGCAGCCGTTCCGGAAACTCTTGGTTCGCCAATCTCTGAACCAGCGCGCGCGTGCCGTCCACCACAAAGACTCCGCAATCAACACCGTTGTTCTGCCGGGCCATGGCGGGTGTCACCAGGGTGGTCGCGCCCAGTGTTGTTGCGAGCTCTCGTGCAGGCGCGTCATTGTATCCCCGTCCATAGCTCTGATGGATGGAATCGTAGTGATAGGCGACCGCTCTTTCCGGGTCGCGGCGATCAACGAGCAGCAGCGACCAATGCTCGTTGCGTCCATCAGTTGCCACCGTAGCCAAAGGGTTGCCACTGTTCACCGGCAGGAACACGAAGTCGGCTGCGACGTCGTTGTGATGATAGATGGACAGCAATGTAAGTTGCGGGTCCCGGTCGTGACGGCGCAGTTGCTGGGAGACCAAGGGATCCACCAGCCGCGTTCGGGCGGCGAGCGCTGGGTGGGCCTCCTGCAGGTCCTGCTCCAGCAACCGGTAATCCCTGTGGATATGGGCGTCGCTCAGCAGGTCGGCACCGAGCACCACCCCCTCGGGGAGGTTGGACGAACCTGACGGAAGCGCTGCGATCCGTGCATCGGAGGAGGTGGTCAGATTGACTAATGGAACACCGCGATAGGTGTCTGACAGCCTGGCGTTCGCTGGCGAGGCGGGTTCTGGGGCCTTTGCCAGTACTGCTGCCGCTGCAGCTTCCCTCATCGGACCGCGATCGACGAGCCAAAAGTCGTTGCCCCCTTCTGGCCTCTCGGCGGTGTAGCCGTGACCTTTAATCTCGTAGTTCCATTTCGGGTTTTCCGCATCCGGCAAGAGGCCATGGTGGTCCAAGAAAGGGAGCATCGCGTCTGGGACGGGCTGAGTCCCATGGGAGAAGCCTTTGGGGACGGCGAATGAGACGTTTATGGAGTTCTCGATCGCAGCGGGGGGTGCCTCAAACCTTGCTGAGGGCGCGGCCTCCGCATGCAGCCTTCCGATGTGTTCGGACCCAGTCCCTTGAACGGGTACCCCTTCCAATGGCAATTCACCCAACTGCTGCATGGGGGGCTGCATCGGCACGCGGCCGCCTGAATGGCCGATTTCGCTCAGCGGCTGCTGAATGGCGGCGGCTTGCGGCGTATTCAGGGCCCTCTGCCTCTCCGCTGGCCTCAATAGCGCTGTGGAATGTTCATTGTTGATGATGACCCACCCGGGTGGCAGATGGTTGCCCTGGTCAAGCGCATCCGGCCAGGGCCGGATCTGCTGTTGGCTGGCAGCTAACGCTGGCGGGGCGGCGGCCTCAACTCCGGCGTGCCCAGAGCCGGCCGCTGCGAAAGCGTCGGCCACGCTGCTGTTGAGGTTATCCGGTCCAGCGAGATTTCCTGGGTCGCCGAAAAAAGACGAATCGGCTTGATCATCCTGCCGTCGCTGAAGCACTTCGCGGAACCCCTGTTCCAGTCGCAGAAGCTCCTCTGGATTGGTTGGCGACTCGTCAGCTTGAGCGAACAGCCTCCGAGCCTCGGAAACGTCTGACGCGGGCTCCGCATCGCGAACCCGTTCCAGCGCTAAGCGGAGATAGCGGTTGCCTGGAAACAACCTCTCGGCGAATTCGATCCGCGAATAGTGATCCAGCCCAGAGATCGTCTGGCCCCGACTCTCAAGCGCCTCAGAAAATTTGCGAAGATTACGACCATAGATAGCACGGGTGCTTGAGGCCAAGCTGCTGTCACTGGTCACTTGTTCTAAGACATGCGCGTCTGCCTTTGAGGGCACCGGCACTGGCCACCGGCCAGTCGCTGAATAGCCCGGCTCATGATACGCACGCAGGACGTTCAACGCCGTCTTTATATCAACGTTTTGCGGAAAGAAAGTATCTAGGTGATCGACCAGGGATTGGTGATTTTTTAGATCAGTCGCTTGGCCGCGAGCGCCGAGATCATTCGCCAATCGGCGAAGCGCATGCGAGTATATTCGGAGCGTCGCCGCGCTATGGTGTTGCTGAGCCGCAGCGTGGGCGATCGCCTTATCAATCACGTCCCGGTGTTCGCCGGACAGATGGCGATAGCGGGTAGCACGGGCGCCACTCGCGACAGGTTCGGCTCGGCGCGGCTCGGCCACGTGCTGCTCAAAGCTCACGTGCCGGGCCTGGCCCGCATCCGGCAAGGGGTCATGGCGGCCCAAGAAAGAGAGCATCGCGTCTGGGACGCGTTGAAAAGAGAGCATCGCGTCTGGGACGCGTTGAAAAGAGAGCATCGCGTCTGGGACGCGTTGAAAAGAGAGCATTGCGTCTGGGACGCGTTGAGTCACATGGGAGAAGCCTTCGGGGATGGCGAATGAGATGTTTATGGAGTTCTCGATCGCAGCGGGGGGTGCCTCAAACCTTGCGGAGGGCGCGGCCTCCGCATGCAGCCTTCCGATGTGTTCGGACCCAGTCCCTTGAACGGGTACCCCTTCCAATGGCAATTCACCCAACTGCTGCATGGGGGGCTGCATCGGCACGCGGCCGCCTGAATGGCCGATTTCGCTCAGCGGCTGCTGAATGGCGGCGGCTTGCGGCGTATTCAGGGCCCTCTGCCTCTCCGCTGGCCTCAATAGCGCTGTGGAATGTTCATTGTTGATGATGACCCACCCGGGTGGCAGATGGTTGCCCTGGTCAAGCGCATCCGGCCAGGGCCGGATCTGCTGTTGGCTGGCAGCTAACGCTGGCGGGGCGGCGGCCTCAACTCCGGCGTGCCCAGAGCCGGCCGCTACGAAAGCGTCCGCCACGATGCTGTTGTGGTCACCCGGTCCAGCGGGCATCCCTGGGTCGCTGAAAAAAGACGAGGCGGCGAGATTATCCTGCCGTCGCTGAAGCACTTCGCTCAACCCCTGTTCCAGTCGCAGAACCTCCTCTGGATTGGTTGGCGACTCGTCAGCTTGATCGAACAGCCTCCGGGCCTCGGCAAGGTGCTGCTCATCGCCCACTTGCCGGGCCTGGTCCGCTTGCCCCTCTTCCAACCCGGCGTCCTGCACCTGCGACAAAGCTGTTACACGGGATGGATTACTATTTCGCGGGTCCACACTAGCCTCACATCAAACTGTATCGTCAAAGTCTTGCGCCGATCCACGCAGCGGGTCATCGAGTTGAGATTCTGCGGAGAGCCCCTCGTCTGCTATCGTCAAGGGTACCGGCTCCGGGAGGGCGCCTGTCTGGCTTTCAAAGATGCGTTTCAGGATGCGATCCGAAAAATATCGCACCTTCCTCAACTGCAATGGTGGCAGACCTTTGATGAGAACGATCTCGTACTCGTCATTAAGTAGCCGCACCTGTTCGGGACGCAACAGCGGTGCACCCTGATGTGAATTCTGGATGTTCCAATCGAACGTTCGCGCCTGGCTGTAGGAAATCGATTGGGCTTGAAATGTGTATTCACCGATAGCTTTGGAAATGTAGTTCGGAGTCTCGTCATCGGCAGTGGCCATGAACACTTGCAGTCCGGTATTGCTGAGAAAATTCTGCTTGCCAGCCTCGCCATAGGCCCCCGTCAGTGCGGAGAGGCTCTGGATGATGAGCATGAAGCGACCCTTGTAGCCCGCGATGGTCGTAATTGCGGTCTCGATCGCCTCCAGCTTACCCAAGTGCTTGAACTCATCGAGCAGAAAGAGAACCTCGTTCTTTTCATCCCGGCGGGGCAGCGACCGCTGCAGAATTGAAACGATTTGCTGAAAAAACAAGCGTATCAAAGGCGCGATCACCTCAAGGTCGTTCGGACCAACACAAAGATAGATGCACGTTCTGCGACGGCGAAGATCATAGACCGAAAAGTCCGAGCGACTTGTAGCTGCCTTTACAGCGGGATCCGCCCACAGGTTGAGCCCGCCATCGCCGAGCACGGAAGTGTAGGAGGTCAGGATTTTCGTGTCGTTCCCCGCCATGTCGTCGAATATGCGTTGTGCCTCTTTGTTCTGGGTCTCCATGGCGAGTCGCGCGAAGAGCTTAAACTTCTCCCCCGGCTGGGCGAAGAGATCATAGACGGCGCCGATTGTTGGCGTGCCCCGCTCGATGCAGGCAAGGATCCCCGCGACAAAGATATCTCGCGCGCCGCTGACGAAACCTTCCGCGCCCTCCCCCTTGGCCGTAATCAGGTTTGCGGCCAAGCGGCGGGCTTCGGTGAATTGCTGCTGTGGCGGCAGCGCTATAAGATCCAACAGCGGATTGTAGCAGTTTGTGCGCCGCTCCGAATCCAGCGGCGCGAATTTGAACACGTCGTCGCCTGCGGCTTTGCGCGCCCTCGAGGTGAGCTCAAAGAGCTCCCCTTTGACATCCAGAGCTATCACTGAGCCTTTGAATGTAAGTAGCGTTGGAATGACTATGCCGACGCCCTTGCCAGCGCGGGTCGGTGCAACGATGAGGCTGTGAGGCTGCTCGCCATTGGTCAGGTAGTAGCCAGGCCAGAAAGGGCCACTCGTCTTCCCAAATACCGGGCCTGTCACGCCACGGTATCGTCGCAGATATCCGGTGCGTCGCATTTCATCCACTCGAGCCCAACGAGCCGTCCCGTGGTGTTCGAGCTTGCGGCGCAATACGATCTGCTGAATCAGCAAGACGACCGCGGATGTCGAGAGCACGATAGCCGCGCCCCGATAGAAAACGGGGGTTGCGAAACCCAGATAGAAGGGCGTCTCAAACCAAAAGGCACGGACATCAAACGTCATCAGAGCCTCGCCGCCACCGCCGTGGCGGAAGGTTGCGTACAGACTTGCCGCACAGAAGCCCAAGGCGAGTGAGCAGGCGATGCTAACGGCTATGTTAGGGGGCGTCGTTTTTGTTGAAGGCATTGTTCCATTGCCGATTAGCCGTAGCTAATGCTGCGCTTGCTTCAGACACCGAACCGACGTCGCGCGCGATGTCGCCACTCGACAGATCGATGCCGCAGCGGGTGGTGCGACGCTTGCATCGCACCACCCGGAAGACGTGGTTTTTGAAGTTACACTAAGCAGGTACGTCAACGGCCAGCGACCTGGAAACGGCAAGGCCGTAAACGGAATTCGGGAGAGAAAGCGTCCCTATACCGTGGCCGAGACCTCAACGGCCCTCGCGATCCCTGTTTCTGGTGGCCTCCAGTAGGTCCGCTCGGGCGTGACTGTAGTTGCGGTTTATGGCCTGCCCGATTAGACCACCCCGCTGCAGCTGTTCATAGGAGATTTGCGCGCCTGTCGCACGGGCTGCAGCCTCAAGACCTGCTATGTGGCCGTCCAGATTCGCATTTCGTTCCTCTGCCTCATGCTGCGGCGGAGGCATTTGCCGCAAGATGTTTTCCATGCCGGGAACTGCGTGAGCTTGGGCCTGTTGATTTGCATCGAACTGGTGATACGCGGCTATAATAGCATTGCGTGCCACCGTCCTGATGTTGCCATCCGGATCAGAAGCCAATTCAACGGCCTGATCAAGAATGCGAGATTTGTTTTCCTCATTGAACTTACCGAAGTTTGGCGCAACGTTAAAAGCTCCGAGAGCTTGCGAGGCCGGCTCCATGTTGCCAATGCGATTGACAACAGCATCTTGCATATGTGGCGTTAGGTAATTGGCTATGTTGCTGACCGCTCTGACTTGCTCCAATGCTACGTTATCCGGCCGGTACCCCAATTCGGATGTCAATTTCCAGGTCAGCTCTCTGGCTGATTGTCCGAGCTGATTGCCCCGCCTTTCAAATTTTGCGAGTTCAGTTTCTGACCCGGGTTGAGTGCCCCGAACGGCTGTTCGCGCTTGCCTCCCGAGGTCTTTGAAGCCCGCAAGATTTCGCGCTGTATCGCGTGGCTTAGCGGTTACCAGCCGTTCTGCTACCTCGCTTAATGGCCCCTCTGGAAGGGACAGGATGTTACTGGGTTCCCTCCCGCCTTGGGATGAACTTGCAGCTGCGCGTGCGCGTTTGTTATCGCGATCCATGCTCGGTCTCCAAAGTCGTTATTCTACGCAATGAGGTTACCACCGAAGCTTGACCTGCTGAACCGATATGATGTTACAGTTGTAGTCTGGCAGAGGGTTCCCAGCCCCGTCCAAGCCAAAGATGATGAGGCTGGCATCAAATGCGATGAGTGAGTTCTGCCTGAGCGCATGAATGGCACGCCGTCGCCGACTCTTTGGCTGCTTCCGGTCCTTGCAAGAGCCCGGCATGATGTCCGCCGCAGCAGCTTCTCCTTTGAGCGCAGGTTTGCATGCTCGAGGATTTCATGACGAGGATCGCCCACTCCGGCTGATCAGCCGCGGCCGAGTTGTCGTGCTCCCTCGGCAAGGAAAACAGTCGCGACCTGACCG
This sequence comes from Mesorhizobium sp. WSM4817, assembly GCF_055811135.1. NCBI lineage: Bacteria > Pseudomonadati > Pseudomonadota > Alphaproteobacteria > Hyphomicrobiales > Phyllobacteriaceae > Mesorhizobium > Mesorhizobium sp. WSM4817. Next base: position 125,505 of record NZ_JBVVQQ010000019.1, read on the forward strand.
GTAATTTGCGCAGCGCCGCGCCAATAGCATCACTGTGCCATGCCCGCGACTAAGGCATTCCTGCTGGAGGCCCGTGGCAATCTCCCGACCCAGCCGGCGCTAGGCGAGGAGCAAAGGTCCGACGAGGAAAAATCGCGCGTGGGCGGGCCGCACGGTCGCGCAATGCCGCCCCGTCCTTCACTCGGCCGTGTGTCGTCTATGAGTGCCGCGGTCGTCAGCACCAGCCGGTGGCGAGCCAACCAACGCCTGGGCGATCGCGACTTCTTCAATGCCTTTGGGCCTGGGTTTTCTCAACGGGAGTCGCCTGGCAGCCACCGCGGAACGGACGGCATATATTCAGCGCCACCTCCGCAGCAACATGACCGGCTGCAATTGCCGCGCTGCCCCAATCGCATCTTTGCAGGCGCACCATCGATATAACTTGCTTTGGCTGCATCATCCCTCGCCTTCCACGCCCCTCGACGGTGCAGGACTCACAGAAAATTTCAATTCCCTAAAGACGGGTTCAGTTCTTCACGCTGCAGTCTGGGGCCAACCTTGCACGGTCCTACACGATCGGGTGCAAGGGGGTGAATGAGGGTGCAAATGGCGCCGACGCGCTCTGCTTGTGAGAAGCGATTGGCATTACTGCCGGAATGCAGCCATCCTGGCCGCCACCATGCCTGTTCATGGGCGCAGCCTGAATTGAAAGCCCTATCAAGGCTCAAATACGCTTCAGCTTACCGTCGCGATCGGCATTAGACACTCTCGCCACCCACATTTCTGCGCGATGCCAAAGCAAACGATCTACGCTAACTGTCAGGCCAGATTTCTCGAGTGGATCCGACCGCAATGATGTATTCGCCAGAGGGAGCATGGGCACGTACTTGTGACGTTTTTGCCTATGCCCCCGCGCCTCACCGCCGAGTCGGCTCTGGGCTTGCGTGGTCGCGACCGAAGATCCCAAGCCCTGTCGCCAGCCATGACGACCAGTGTCGGCTTTGCAACAAAGTCAGAGGTCCGACGGACAAGGGCGGCTCCTAAACCGTGTAATTGAAACCTTTTCTTTTTGGCACGCTCAGTGCAGCAGATGATCCTCAAACGATGCACGGAACCGCGATACACAGTGAGGGGAAATGAACATGACAGGCATCATTGCGTCGGTTGCGCTGTCAACTTTGTCTGGCTGCCAGAGGTTGGACCCAGGCCTGATATCGTTAGAGGTCGATCCTACAAAGCGGCATTCCACGTCCTGGGGGACCCCGATACGCAGAGCAACGTAGACGGTCAGCGTGTTTTCACGTGTGAAGGCCTGAGAAGCGGCTGTACACGGTTCCAACATTGATTTCGACCACGACCTGGGGAACGGGGGGCCGATCCCAGGCACAGAGACCGAGATTTACCACGATCACTGCGCCATGACGAAATCGTTGGATCATCAGGCATGGTTGAGGGCACCAACTATGATGGGAGCATCGACAGAGGCGATGGGTATGCAAGCCTGCTTAGCGACCAGCAACAGTTTGCTACTTTGAACGAGCTCTCACAACGAAGGCATCGTAGAGCCGGCCAGAGTTGCCTCTCGCCTGAAGCCGAGGCGCGCCTCAAACCATTTTGCTGTGCAGGTCTTTGCCGCCCCATGCGATTTGGGAGACCACGCATCGTTGAAGCGGATCAGCTTGCTTCTGCTGAGCGCATTTCGGGGGTCGGAAGAGAGTGGTTCGATCCGGCACTGACCCTAGAGCGGGGGGGCTTGGTTGAGCCGGTGCCGGACCGAACCGTCTCAGGCAACGCCGGCTATGTCGTGGGATATTGCGGCAACTCCGTGGCCAAACCGCGGCGGTGATGTGTCGCAGATTCACCGATTCCAACACGCGCATTGCAAACGTGACTGGACGTCCCGGAAACCGCGCAACGCTACTGGGTATGACGGGAGCTCTGCCGGTGGGCGGCCACTCTTGGCTATGAAAATAGCCGCCCGATCACGACAGTCCGATGCAGGAAGGAAAATACTCGCAATGTTGATTCCGTGGGGCGCCTGGCGACACACCACCACAAGCCAGCCTGCGTCGCCCGACCCCATCGAGTTCGACCAGATCCTTCGGAAGGGCTCACAACAGAGGACATGCTATCCAAACATTCGGATTCGAAGCAGAAGTCATGCGCTTCAATATTGCGGACTGATGCAACAGGCCCGGCGATTTTCATGACCGGGCAAGGCCGTTCCGTTTGTCAGCGATGCCGGAATGGCGGAACGGCCCCGAGTCGGCAGTATACAGGTGAGGCGAGCCAGCCGGGTGTAGGGTCGGGCTCTCGGCCTTTCGGGGAGACCGCATGAGCGGCAGGGTTTCGCGGCGCCAGTTCATCGCAGCGGCGGCTGGCGCGGGGATCGCGGTCAAGATCCGTTTTCTGGGCCGGCCCGCATCGGCTGCGCCCATTGCCAATTCGCCCGGCCATTCGCCAAACTGGATCGGACCGGACGGTCGGCCGCGTTTCAGGATCGACGCCGTGGCCAAGGTCACGGGGGACAAGACCTTCACCCGCGATTTTCGCGCCCGGGACATAACGGGCTGGCCGCACCAACAGAGCCACGCCTTCCTGATCCGCGGCACCTGGGCCGACGCCCCGTTGGACGGGCTGGACCTCTCACTGCTGGGCGAAGGTCTCAAGCCCGACCAATTGATAGCCGGCGAAGACCTTGTGCGCGATGGTCTTGCGCCGCCAGAAACGACGGCTCCCGGCTTCTATGGCGACATGTTCCTGGTGCCGAAGGGACGCATTCCGCGCCTGCTCGGTCAGCCGGTCGCGCTCTTGATCTACAAGGATTTCGCGCGGTTCGACGCGGCCAAGCGGCTGGTCCGTTTCGCCAAGGGCATCGTGCGTTGGGGCGCGGTCGGCGGCTACGACACGCCACCTCATTACGGCGCCAGCCGGTTCGTGCGCATCGCCGGCGCGACATCGGATGAAACCGATCCGCTCGAAGACACCACCATCTACGGCAGTTTCGAGCGCGATCGGGTCGTCTGGCCGAAGCCGGATCAGAGCGGCGATGCGGCGGCCCGCGCCCTGTGGGCGGCGGGCGAGATCGAGCGTGAGATCACAGCAACCGGCGACGATGCGTTGGTCCTGAAGCGAAGCTATTTCTCGCAGTCGACCGACGCCTGCGCGATGGAACCCGACAATGGCAATGCCTGGTTCGAGACGGGCAGTTCGACCCTGCACGCACTCATCGCGACCCAATCGCCTTATGAGGTGGCGACCTCGACGCTCGAAATGCTGTCGAAATCGCGGTTCGCGGTGAAGGCGCTCGACCTTTCGATCGGTGACACGGTCGGATACGGTACCAAGGATCATTCCATCTTTCCCTACTACGCCATCCTGGCAGGCCTCTATGGCGACGGGCGCCCGGTGCGTCTTGCCAACGACCGCCTCGAGCAATTCCAGATGGGGTTGAAGCGCCATGCCTTCTGGATGGAGAATACGCTTGTCGTGGATCGCTCCACGCACGCCTTCCGCATCATGAAAGGCAACTATCGCATGGATGCCGGAGGGCGGCGCAACTTCTCGCCCGACGTTGGCAAGGTCGGGGCCAGCGCGGCGCAGAGCATTTATTATCTGCCGAAGAGCGATTTCTCGGTCGAAGTCCGCGCTTCGCGCGCTGTCGATGCCGGTTCGACTCGCGGGTACGGAACGCTGCAGACCATGGCCGCGACCGAGATGATGGTTGATGAGGCCGCCGAACTGCTCGGCATCGATCCGATCGAGCTTCGCCTCAAGAACGCGTTCAAGACCGGCATGCAGAACTCGCAGGGCGCCATTGCCGGCGAGGCGCTAAGGACCGAGGAGATCCTGGAGCGAGCCCGTGCCCATCCGTTGTGGAGGGATCGCGCTGCAAACAAGGCGGCGTTTGAAGCCGCCAATCCGGGTACTCGCTATGGCATCGGTTTCGCGCAGGTGCAGAAGGACTACGGCACCGGAGCCGAGGCCGCGGTGACCACGCTGTCGTTCGATCCGTCCGGCCGGCTCGCCATGCGCCAGAACGGCAATGATATCGGCACGGGCCTGACCACCTCGCAGGCGGTGATGGTCGCCGACATCATCGGCCGGGCGCCGCACGACTGCGCCTTCGGGATCGTCGACTGGCCCGAGATGCCTCTCGTCTCCACCGAGGAGCCCTATACGACGCCGCAGGACAGGGAGGACGCGCTGGCACGCAACCCGCGCTGGACACCCTCGTTTATTTCACCGATGAGCGCCTCAAACAGCGCCTATTTCGTCGGCCACGCCACGCGGATGGCGACGTGCGCGCTGCTGCGCCTGTCGCTCTGGCCGGCTGCGGTCGCGCTCTGGTCGAGTGGACCGGGCGGCGGGCGGGCGGGGCCGCTCGGTATCGACATGGCGGACGTGCGGATCGCAGATGGCAAATTGACGGCTGGAGGGATGGAGCCGCTCGCACTGGAACAACTCGCGGCGGCGGCGCACAGGCTCGGCCTGGTCACAGGGGTCGGCGTCCATGTCTTCAACCGCGGGCAATGGGCCGAGGCGGTGTTCGATGTGCCGAACGTCGGCGCCGTCCGCTTGCCGGTCGACGCGCTTTCGGTCTGCTATGGCCAAAGCGCGCCAGCTGGTTTGAAGGCGCTGATGACCTGCGGCGGCTTCCATTTTCTCGACCGGCGCCAGGTCTTCTACCCTCCGGTACAGCACCAGAACGCCGCCGGCACCTGTTACACGGGCGTGGCGACCATCGCCGAAGTCGCAGTGGACACCGCCTCAGGCGACGTGAAGCTCCTTTCGCATCATTCCATCCTCGAATGCGGCACTCAAATCGTGCCGGAACTCGTCTCGGGTCAGCTTCAAGGCGGCATAGCTATGGGCGTCGGCCACGCCTTGCTCGAGGAATTGCCGCTCTATGAGGACGGTCCCGGCGACGGGACGTGGAACTGGAACCGGTATCGCCTGCCGAATGCCAGGGATGTCGCGGTCTGGACACAGACATCGGAGGTGTTGGCGCCGCTTTCCGATATCGACCCACCAAAGGGAATGGCCGAGGTTGTGATGATCGCGATCGTTCCGGCGATCGTCAATGCCGTCAACCATGCCATCGGCAAGCGTTTTTATCAGACGCCGATCACGCCAGAGAGGATTTTGGAGGCCCTGCCGTGACCGTCGCCACGCGACCACTTTCGATGACCGTCAACAATCGCAAGGTCGGTCCGGTCGACGTACCCGACGATCTGATGATGATCGACTTCCTGGGCGAATATCTCAACCTTACTGGCTCGCGGCTTGGCTGCGGCCAAGGCATCTGCCACGCCTGCGCGATCATTCTCGATGGGCCGGAAGGAAGCTCCCGCGAGATCCGGAGCTGCATCACCGGAGCGCACTTCTTCGACGGCAAGTCCGTCCGCACCATCGAAGCGCATGCCGAACGCGACGCGAATGACGATGTCGTCCGGCTCTCCGCGATTCAGCAGGCCTTCGTCGAACGTTTTTCGTTCCAGTGCGGCTATTGCACGCCGGGCTTTGTCACCGGTGCAACCGTGCTGGTTGAGCGTCTCAAAGAGAAGCCGGTCCGCAGGGCGGATGTCGAACGCACGATCGAGCAGGCGCTTGCGCCGCACATTTGTCGTTGCACCGGCTATGTCCGTTATTATGAGGCGGTCCGTCACGTAATCCTGAGCACGCCCGGCCTGGTACAGGGCTGAGGTCCGGCGATGAGGCGTTCCTGGATATTTGGCCTGCGGCACGCATCAGGTCGACGTACAGCCAATACGGGCGGTCTGTTTCCGGCACCTGGGCGTGTCCCTTTTGCTTGCCGCGATACGGTCAAATAGTTCTCGTCCGTGCCTGCGCTTGCGCGGCACGCCTCGCAAGAATATGCGGCTCGCGTCCCAATGTTGCCGAAGCGGTCCAGAAGAGCGTCTCTTTGTTGGCCCCGTTTCAAATCGAAGAACGGTTCACCGCTCATTTTCCGCTTTCGAGATCGCCGCATGGACCCAAGCTGGCACTTTCGCCTTGAGGGCGACTACGCGAGTCCATTCCTCGGGTGTCAGTCTGTTCTTGAGCAACTTCGCGTAGTGGACACCGTTAGCTCGGCCAAGGTGCGCGATTGCCCGGATGGCTTCGCCCGACCTGTTCTTTGGCAGGCTCGTGATCCAGGCGGGGGCGTGCTTGAGGCGTATTGTGCGGCGGCCAAGTTTCAGGTTCTTCGACTTTCCGGTCGTGAGAAAGACTTTTTCAACCGGAACTTGTGTCGTCAGGCCCAGCTGGTTCGCCGCCGTAGCACCGGAATTGACGACCTTCTCACCTGACAACGAAGCGTACGACTTCACGACGGCTTCCGCTTCCGGCAGCACATATCCATACGGCGTTTTCCTAGAGGGCGTGTACATTCCCCTGTAGACGCGCGCCAGTTCGCCCTTTTTCGCAAGTCTGCTCAGAGCTTGATCGGCTGCCGCACGGTTTCCAGAGCCAACGAATTCCTTCGAAGTGAGCAAAGCACCTTCCTTGGCTCTTTTCGTACGCATTTGAACCGCTCGCGTGACCTCTTCCATGGCATTAGCTCCTGTCAGAGAGAAGATTCTAGTTTCTGACCGAATTGGCTTTTATCATATTGATTACAAAAAACAGTTCAAGATGGGCTATGGCCAAATCTGGACGCTATATCCCACCCAAATTATGACGCGGCCTGCCTGTCCAAACTGGACGTCTGGCATGAGCTTTTGGAACGGGATCAGGCTGCCGCAGGTCTTCGACCTTCCTGCATGGATGAATGAGGCATCCGGGTAAGGCGACTGCGGAAGATGGCCCGAGTCATTGCCGCCCTCGCCCGCAACTTCAGGCCCGACGAGGTTGCCGATGATCGGCAGCTCCATTTCGGGGCCGCGGCTCGAGGGTTTTTGGGAATCAAATCGCGACCATCTTACGGCCGCACCAAAGTCGAAATCGGTCGATTCAGAATCCGAGCTTCAGCGTCGGATCCACAGTTTCCCGTGTTTTCCTGAAGGTCTCGGCGAAGTTGTCTTCCAGAGCCACGTTTGCCAACGCAAATTCGACGAGCTCGGTATCAGATGTCAATCCGCTTCGAGCTTTGGCCTTCTTAATTAGATCAGCACTCACCCGTCCCGCAATCCTGCCGTCCTTCTCAGCGCGCAGGCCGGATTCTTCCGCCCTCTGCAGGACGGCGTTAATCCTGGCCAAGCGACGCATCTGCAATTTCTCAGCCAGTTTGGGAAAGGTTCTCGTCCGCTTGCCCACCGACCCTTGGCCGCGACGCATACGTACAGCTATCTTCGTCATCGGGGTTCCTCGCAGGTCCCGTTTAACAAAAATCGATTTTAGACAACATAGCCGGCGAGGTGATTTTTCAAAAACCCCAAAATAAAAGGCGGTCGTTGGCAGCCCCGGAGGTTGGGTTGCTGAAGCTCTCCAAAAGGAGGGATGTCACGGCTGCAGCGACCGGATGGCTGGGTTTCGGAGCGCCAGGTCGTAGGCGCTCCCGGGCCAAGCTCGCAGCGGTGAGTTTTCACCTCATCCGAGCGGCCCGGCAGCGCCAAGTTGGCACGATTCGGGTGTTGCCAGCATCGCGCCAATTCGAAAGATCGGTGAGGCCTTGACCATCGCCAGCACCTGACATGCTTTCTATAAGCAACTTGCGTAGGGATCGCGTGTGCAGCTATGATATCGAACTCATTGTGGACGCTGACATTTCGGAGGACCCTGCCTCCTCTTTGATGTCGTCTAGCCCGATGGCGTGCTTCAGCTATTGGGGGACGTGGAGATGGGCAGCAACCATCTGGTTGTCCGTGACCTGCATATCGGGGGCGATGCCCAGGTCCAATGGGGTTGGTCCAAATTGCGCAAGCTCGGTCGAGTGATCGCGGAGAAGCTTAATGTCGACTACATCGAAGTTCATGGAGCGGTTCGGACAACGGGTGCGAACCCGGGACGTCGTCCGGGTGTCGTCAGGCTCTCCCGTCCGGCTGAGCCTCAGCTTTCTACACGGCGCGAATACTCCTGAGGCTGCTCGGGTTCTCGTTAGGAGACAGCTGCCGCTGAGGACGGCCCATGCGGTACTCACGGAAATGGTGATCACGGCAAGGCGTTCGTAACTGTTCCTTGCGTCGACGACCTGCGGGCACTTAAGGACGAACTCTCGTCCGCAGGAGTGATCGCGAAGGTTCATGCGCCGCGGCCGATAAGCGTTCGCGACGTTCGGGATCGCACCAAGCTGTCCCAGGAGGCGTTCTCCGTGAGGTATGGCCTCGATCCGGCAACGCTTCGGAACTGGGAGCAAGGTCGCTCGGAACCGGATGCAGCGGCGAATACTCTCCTTTGGACCATCGCCCGGAATCCGGAGGCAGTCGAAAAATCGCTCGACATGGAGGACGAAGTGGCGGCGCCGTCTCGCTAGTAGTCTAAGTCTAGGGAGAGGGCCGTCGGAACGGCCACTCCATCGCGCGGCTACTCGGCAGCCAACGCGATGGCCGGCCGCCGGACGGAAGGCAACAGATCCGGGAGATGAGCGGATCCGGCCTGCTGTAGCGCCTTTCCGTCAGCCGTTTCTCGCCTGACCGCCGCAGTGCCAGAACGGGCCGCCCCGCCTTCCGACGCGTGTAGGGGCCCCGGTCACTCAGCAAGAAACTCGATTTGTTTCGCGCTGAATATATGCACAGGAAATCAGCATCTTTATGTCGCGCTATATGGCTATCGAAGAACGGAAATATCCCGGCGAGCTAGCGTCGCCACAGCAGGTTCACGAGCTGGCAGAGGAAAACCGCAAGGCGGCAAACCACCTCCTTGAGCTCGGACGACCCGGCAAGCCGCTCACCAGAGCGCCTGACCGCGCTTTTGCTCCATCGTGGGCACAATCCCAATCAGATCCGCAAACTGCAGCACGACCTGTCGAGACGCACGGAGCACGGACTGGAGGCGGGCCTGCGCCTTCGCACGAAGACGGCCAAGCATCTCCAGTCCCTTAGCCAGAACCGTGAATATCTCGTCACCCGCTACGGCCCGGAACGGGCCGCCACCGCCTTGCAGATAAACCGCCTCACCGCCACCCTTGAAGAGGTGGCGGCAAAGGTCAGTGCATTGATCGCGCTGCCCGCGAGATTGCAGCAGGCAGATCCAGCTGCCTCCGGGGAGGTTCATGGCCGGGATTCAGCGGCCTCCTGGTCTGCTTCGACAGTTAATCCAATGACATGATGCACCAGGAACACGTCGACTAGGTACGCAGCCTCGTTCCGTGAAATCGGCAACATGTCTGCGGTGATTTCATTATCGATATAGGACTCGGCGTCCCAAAGGGTGCGAGTCAGCTTCTCGTTGGCCGGCTCAATCCGCTCAAGGACCCTTTCGAACGCGGCGTTTGGCAGCCTCGATAAGCACAGTACGGTCGGCCCCGGCGACTGGCAAGGACGCAATAACGGCATGGGAATCCATGACGAACGTTTCCTTCTGGAGTGGCGGTCTCTTGCCTCAGCATTTTCGGTCGCCATGCCGACGCTGGTTCTTGCTGGGTGGCTCGTCGAAGCGCCAGGCGCCACCTTGTGCTCACATGCGCAGCCGCAGGATACGCGAGAATTCGGCAGATGCAATCCAAGGTGACATCGTCGAGCACGGCAGCGCCAGGGACAGAACAGTGTCGGCGCAGTAGGCGAAAGGCGGTCTCCGAGCTTTAGCTTCCCACACGAAGCGATCTGGAACCAAGCCTGATCTCCGGAGCCGCCGTCGCGCGTCCCGTCAAGCGCAGGCGCGCGCACTCCGCAAGGGCTTGAGCGGAGCGTCCCTTGAGGACGAGCACGGCTGCGCGAGGGACAGAGCGCGTCGGAGGCGGAGCGGGAGCGGGTTCAGGCGGCCTGATCCTTGGTGTGTCCAGAGCGTCTTCTTTGGTCGGCCGCTTACGCTGTTCCTGGGGGTGGCAACCTGGCCCTATCCTTGTCGAAAGCAAGGAGCTAACGGGATTAAGCCTTCCGGTTTCGGCACGCGTTGTCTAGTCGGCGGATAGATGAGTGTTGTGATGTCTGCTACAATCGAAAAGTAGAGTCGAGGGGGGCGACAATGGTTGAAGTGTTCCGCGGAAGGAGCGGTAAACTCGAACACGAAGGGGCCGCGCTCGGTAGAGTCCATGCGCAGGCAAATCACCGCAAGGCGTTGGGGTACTGGCTCGGGTTCTTGAAGGGCGTGATGGCCAGCGAGCGGGTCGAGCGGGCGGAGATGCCGCCACTCAGGGTCGAAGCTGAGCAGTTCCTGTCCCTTCTTCACGACGATGATGCTGCCGAGCTCATCCGCGATCTGGATATTTGGGGTAACGCGCCCGAAGAGATCTACGCCGTCCTTGAAACAATAATCGGCATACGCTCACGGGAGTTTGTCGCAGCTGACGACAAGGACGAAGTCAACGAGTTCTACGGATTCTGTGCCGGTATCGCCTGCGACAACTCCATCACGCCAGCAGAGGTCGAAAAACTGCTGTCCAGGTTGGACTCGAGTGTGGTCCTGCGCAGAGACAGCCGCGTGGCAACTCTCGGAGAAACTGCCAGAAGGTCTTTTGCTGACGGTCGCATAACCGCCGACGAGGCAGAAGACATAGGCGGGTGGATTGCCCGTCTTGTCGGCGACAGCGCGACAGACACGGGGCTGCCTACCTTCGGCAATGTGGGTGTCATTGACGGCGCCTTGGAGGATGCAAGCCAGTTCGTGATTCCGAGCCGGATGTTCGTCCTCACGGGGAAATTCGCCATCGGCCCTCGAAAAGTAATCGCTGCGATGATTTGCGAACGCGGCGGTGATTGGAAGGACACCGTCTGCGGCCAGACCGACTACCTCATCGTCGCGGCCGAAGCGTCTCGGGACTGGAAGCACAGCCACGAAGGCACGAAGATCATCAGGGCAATGGAGCTTCGCGAAAAGGGAGGTCGGCCGCATCTGGTTCTTGAACCGATGCTGGCCAAAGCGTTGGGTTTCTGACCGCCTCCATCCGGCAAAGGGAAAAACCTATTGTCTTGGAGGTGCGGCTTCAGAGCCTGGTCGCGTCGGAAGCGCGGAGCTGAACACCTGAGCCTTAGTGAATCGTGATACGGGTGTCTGGGCGCTCGCCACACTTTTCTGACAGTTTTAAGGCGAGCAGCGGCGGCACCTGCAGGAACAATATCTTCCGCAGGATCGCGGCACCGTCGTGCTTCACTGGTTCACCGGAAGCAAAAGCGAGGCTCGACGTGCGGCGATGCTCGGCTGCTATTTCTCCGTCAAAGCCGAGATGACCCGTTCGGATCGCGGCCGCTCTCTCGCCTGCACTTGCCCATCGATCTGATGGTGACAGAGACAGACGGCCCCTTTCAATGCCAAATGTTTTCTGGCAACGAGAGAATTTTGAAGTTTCGTAAACTATCGGGACCAGTTGGACGATTTTGCACCTCGCGGCCTCCCGGCGGCTGCTTGACGCTCGTTAAATACCGTCGCGCAACATATATCACGCATCCTGGACCGATGCCATCCAACCGCAAGGGAGCACCGCCCGGACTGCCCGCGCCTTGATCAAACCCTGCGTTCTGGTTATATTACTGGAAATATGTCGGAGGCAACTATGGGCAGCTCGCAAAAACGCGCCATTCAAAACTATCGATCTCGCCTCAGCGAGCGCGGCTTGGCGCGCTTCGAAGTGCTTGGCCGCGATGCTGATCGCGACCTCATTCGATCTTTGGCTCGCCGCCTGGCCGAAGATGGGCCGGATGCCTCTAGCCTGCGCGCTGCTGTCAGCCAGACCATCGCGGGCGAGCCACCCAAGCCTGGCGGGATCCTCGCCGCATTGCGTCGTTCGCCGCTGGTGGGAGCTGACCTCGATCTTTTCCGCCCCCATGAAGAGGGACGGAAGATCGACCTGTGACAGGCTACCTCCTCGATACCAACATCATCAGCAATGTCGTCAAATCGCAGCCGTCGGAATCGCTCCTGGCATGGATGTCGAGACAGCGTGACGAGGATTTGTTTATCGCTTCGCTGACCGTTGCGGAAATTCTTCGCGGGGTTCTGGAGAAGCCGCGCGGGAAAAAACGCGACGCACTTGAAAAGTGGTTCTCTGGGCCTGAGGGGCCGCCGGCGCTGTTTGCGGGCCGCATCCTCTCGTTCGACGACAAAGCCGGGCTGATCTGGGCGCGGCTGATGGCAGGAGGAAAAGCGGCCGGCAAGCCGCGCAGCGGGCTCGACATGATCATCGCCGCTGTCGCCGGAGCGAACGAGTGCGTGCTGGTAACGGATAACGAAAAAGACTTTGCCGGGCTCGAGGTCGTCAATCCGATACGCGGAGCGGTCTGATGCGGCGGCGGGTCAAGGAATGCTCGGGAGGGTAAGATGACTGAACTCAGATAGAGTGGACAGACTCCACTTGGAACCCGGTCGCAGGGTGCTCGATCGTTACGTCAGGCTGCACCCATTGTTATGCAATGGAGATGGCCAGACGGCTTGAGGCCATGGGCATCGCGAAATATGCGGGGCTTACCCGTAAAACGGGAAAGCGCACGGTGTGGAATGGCGTGGTGCGGGAAGACCGCGAGGCGTCGTCGTCGAAGGTGAAGGACCGGCTGAGAATCCAGATGTCGTAGAAGTCCTTCATCCTGCTATTCGCCCGCCCCAGCGCCACCATCGCCTGATATTTCTCGGCAGTGACAGTTTCCCGCGCATAAGCCCGCAGCCGGGGCATGGGAAGTCGAGCATGGAAGGATAGTCCAGCTCTTCGGCACCAGGCTCCAGCGCATCGTCAAAGCCGATGTCGATCGTCAGGCTGACCCGGGCGCCGCTGATCGAGGCCGTCGTCAGCCTGAGCCCACCATACTCCAGCTCCTCGCGTATGCGGTCGACCCGGAGTGCGTCAGCGTCGAACTCGACGCCATCGCCGGCGTCCTGCGCCAGGACCTCCCGAAACGTCGCCAGCATTGGCTCCGCGCTCGGATCGCCAAAACCCAGCAGGTCAAGGTCGCGGGTGCCGCGGTGCGGATCATCGAACCAGCTCATCATCAGCATCGCGCCCTTCAGCACGAAACGGTCGGCGTGGGGTGACTGGCTAAGCCGGAAAAGCAGCCGCTCGAGGGCGAAGCGGGTCAGAACCAGATCGAAGCTCTGGCCACTTACCTTGGCGAGTTGCAGCAGACGTGCGCGCACCGAGGCGCCGATGTTCTTGATCTCTTTAGCCATTGGCAGTCAGCGACTCGATATACGGCCGGATGACCGTGGCGACACCGCCACGCTCGGACTGCCTGGCAATTTCGCCGGGAGTGGCCTTGCGCTGGCGAAGCGCTTCCTGGAGGCCCTCGATCGCCACCGACAGGCCGATCTTGTTGCGATATCGGAAACAGTCCGCGATTGTTTTGACAACCCCAAAGACCTTTACGGTCACGCCCTCGACAACATGAGTTTCGACGCTGTCGTTGAGCAGACTTTCGGTAAAACGCACGATGCGAATGGGTGTGCCGTTGGGTTTGGGAGCCCAGTCCTTCTGGCCGATGGCCAGCCATACCTGTCTCGGAAGCTGATCGGTCAGCTGGTGGAATGCCAGGGCTGACACAAGGCAGACAACGCCTTTGGGTACGCGCTTGGCAGCCTCGGCTAGGCTATGATTGGCGTCGAGCGGCGCATCGGAGAGCTGGTAGAGGCCGCGTGCGAGCCGGAGCACCTCCCCATCCCGTTCCATGCGACTCATCGTGGCCGCTGTTACGCCGGCGTTGCGCAGCTCCGCGAGACGCGCGATTCCGCGCACTGTCAGAAGTGCGTGGGCGATTTGACGCTGGGGAGCGGGCTCTGGCATACGAAATCTCGGGACTAAGGGGTTACAGTCCGAGGATTTGTATCACTTGTTGAGAATCAATGAAGCCAATCGTCAGCTGCATTGAGCCTTGCGCCGCAGCCATGCTTTGAGTTCGCCGTGGACGGCGGCGACTTCGAGCAGGATATTGGTTTCCCTGGGATGTGGTCCATCGGGATAGAGATCGGAGCCATGGATAACATGGATTTTTCATCCCCGTCGATGCTGAGCGTCCTGCCCATCGCGCGGGGACCAGCGCATGAAGGCCTCGGCCGTTCGCCGCATCTTCGCAAGCCGGCCTTACCGCGCAGCCGCCGTTGTGCTGGGGCGCATCCTAGCCGGTATGCACGTGTCGCAACAGATCCTTCAAAGAAAATCGCGGACTTTTAGCACTCTAAACCGCTGAGAATATGTACGTTGAGCCTGTCATTTGGGCCGCGGGTCGAGACCGTGGCGTATCGGAAACGATCTGCGATGCGGTCGGGCGTATTGACCTCGCCGGACGGCAAGATTGCCTCTGAAATTAGTGGGAGGACGCCAAATGGACGAAGTCAATACAAGGAGTGCCGGCCGATGGTGACACTGGTCATGCGCCTAAAGGCCGCGGCTCATCTTGATCGACTTCGAATCCTGGGACTTTGTGCGCATGCGGACCTAACCGTCTGCGAGCTAGCAGAAGTTCTGAGTCTGTCTCGCGAGCACGTGGTCGCACACGTCCGCCAGCTCGCCAGAGCCGGCTTTCTTCTCGGCAACGAACAGCGCCCCTGGCCTTCGTACCACCTCGAAGCAGGAGGCTCGGACGGCGGCTTGGTTCAATTGTTGGTTGATCTCCTGCCCCACGGCGATGGCCATCACACACAAGACCTACAGCGCCTGGAGGCGATACAGGGGGCGCGGTCCAAGGTGGCCGCCTGCTTGTCCTGAAACTTAGTCCCAATGGAGCGCGAAGCTGATATGAACAATTCGACTGGCGGCGCCATCGCGGAGCCTGACACTTACGGGTGGCCTCACCTGGCTGCCGTAGATTCTCGCGTTCACGAGCTGCTTTTAAGACAGGAGCGCCAGGAGCGGACGACCCTCAAACTTATCGCCTCCGAGAACTTCGCGTCCTCGGCGGTGTTGGAAGCGACCGGGTCTATTTTCACCAACAAGTATGCCGAGGGATATCCCGGCGCGCGCTACTACGCCGGAAACGAGATCGTCGATGAGCTTGAGAACCTCGCCATCGAGCGATTGAAGGCGCTATTCGGCTGTGAACACGCCAACGTGCAGCCTTATTCCGGCTCGCCGGCCAATCAGGCTGTCTGTCGAGCGCTGTTGTGTCCGGGAGACAAGATGATGGGCTTGACGCTCCCCGGCGGCGGGCATCTGACTCACGGTTGGGTCGTCAACTTCTCCGGCACTGACTATCAGCGAGTTCCGTACGGGCTGCACGACAAGACGCAGCAGATTGACCATGACCGCTTGCGCGAGACGGCCAAACGGGAACGACCGAAGCTCATTTGGGTCGGCGGAACTGCTTATCCGCGTATCTTTGACTATGAGGCAATGGCCGAAATTGCTTCCGAGGTGAACTCCTATCTCGTGGCCGACATCGCCCACATCACCGGCCTCGTTGTCGCAGGAGTGCATCCGAATCCTGTTGGCCATTGCGATGTGGTCACCAGCACCTCTCACAAGTCGATCCGCGGCCCCCGCGGTGGCTTCATCTTGTCAAGGAATGAAGACCGCTATCAGGCGCTCTATCATTCCAAGAGCAAACACAATCTGGCCAAACGCATAGACCGTGCCGTGTTCCCTCTCCTCCAGGGCGGACCGCACATGAATACGATTGCCGCGCTAGCTGTCGCTCTGCAGGAAGCAGGGAACCTGTCCTTCCGTGTGTACGGTCAGCAGATCGTCAAAAATGCCAAGGCGCTGGCCCAGGCGCTTCTACAGCGAGGTTATGAGCTCGTCACGGGGGGCACTGACAATCACATGCTGATCCTTGATCTTCGGGACCGGCCGCTATCCGGGAAAGCCTATGCCGAGCGCTTGTCGCAAGCGGGCATCATTACGAATTTCAACATGGTGCCGGGCGACGGGCGCCATCCCGCGCTCACCAGCGGCATACGCTTAGGCACGCCAGCAGTGACGTCTGTGGGCATGCGCGAGGCGGAAATGGTGCAGATTGCCGCTTTCATCGACCTGGTCTGTCGCCAGCCCGATGATTCGGACGTGCATGCCAGGGTGCGCAGAGACGTTGCCGACTTCTGCGCTGCGTTCGACGTGCCTGGCATCTCCGACAGGTAAGACGGCCAGATCAACTGTCACATCCAATTCCAACGTTTGAAGCGAGGACATTCCATGACCAGACAATTCGTGTTCTCTTCCGAATCCGTCGGCGCGGGACATCCCGACAAGATGGCCGACAATATCTCAGATGGCGTCCTCGATGCGATCCTCCGCAAGGATCCTACGGCTCGTGTTGCTTGTGAAGCGTTGGTGAAGTCAGGGATGGTCGTTCTGGCTGGCGAGATCACCAGCGACGCGCAGATCGACTACAGCCAAGTTGCCCGCGATATCATCTTGGACATTGGATATGACGACGATGCGATCGGCTTTGACGGCCGGCGTTGCGCCGTGATCTTGGCCTTGACCGAGCAGTCGCCTGACATCAGCCAGGGCGTCGACGAGGGACGAGGGCAGGATCTCGAGCAGGGAGCGGGGGATCAGGGCCTCATGTTCGGGTACGCGTGCAACGAGACCGAAACATTGATGCCGTTGCCAATCCAACTCGCTCACGAATTGACAAAAAAACAGGCAGAGGTGCGCCAAACCGGACGCCTTGGCTGGCTTCGCCCGGACGTTAAATCTCAAGTGTCCGTCCGTTATGAGGGTTTGCGCCCGGTAGCGCTTGATACCATAGTCCTGTCGACGCAGCATGACGAGGAGGTCTCACAAGCCACAGTCCGCGAAGGCGTCATTGAGGAGATCATAAGGCCGGTCTTGCCCCACGACTTGGATACGACGGGGATAAGGTTCCTGGTCAATCCAACAGGCCGGTTCGTGGTCGGTGGGCCGCGCGGCGACTGCGGGCTCACCGGACGCAAGATCATCGTCGATTCCTACGGTGGGATGGGGCGTCACGGCGGCGGCGCCTTTTCGGGCAAGGACCCGTCCAAGGTTGATCGCTCGGCCGCCTATGCGGCGCGGTACGTCGCAAAAAATGTCGTTGCAAGCGGCCTTGCGGATGTCTGCGAGGTTCAGCTTGCCTACGCGATCGGTGTGGCCGCGCCGGTGTCTATCCTGATCAATACCTTCGGAACCGCAAAGATCGACGAAAAAAGGATCGAGCGCGTCGTTCTTGAGCTTTTCAATCTCCGACCGAAAGGCATCATCAAGATGCTTGATCTCTTACGCCCAATATACCGCAAGACCGCGACATACGGACACTTCGGCCGCGAAGAGCCGGAGTTCACGTGGGAAAGGACGGACAGAGCTGAGGACCTGCTGCGTGAGGCAGGACCGGCAGCAGCATGATGCGCCGATGTTGGATTCAGCGGCATACGGCAACTCCATTCCACACCTGCAAAAACCCGCCCGCGCCCGGCGCGGCAGAGGGTGGGTTTTTGGCGGAGATATGAATAGATGCTGGACTATGACGTGCTTTGTATCGGTAATGCCATTGTCGACATCATCGCCCAGTGCGACGAGGCATTCCTTGAGACGAAC
>NZ_JBVVQQ010000020.1:0-142025 GCF_055811135.1 Mesorhizobium sp. WSM4817
GGGCGGGCGCGGTGTCCTGCGCCATCGCTGGCGACAGCGACAGCGCCGTCAGCCCGAATGCCAAGCCAAGGCTGGCGAGCGACGCGCGGCGGAACAATAAGGACATACAATTAACTCCAATGGGGATAGCTAGGGCGGGATGGCTTCCAGACCAGCCGGATTGTGGCGGAATTTGGCACGGTCGTCAGGGCCAGCGCGCCGTTGACATCGATTGAGCCCCCTCTTATCTGTCCAACGACTTTGCGTCCAGAACCGTTTTCCGGGCGCTTTTTGCGTTTGTCCGCGTTTCACGTGGATTTGATGGGGCCGGCCGGCACCCGTCGCATCGACTTGGAATGCTATCGAAAGGACCATTGAATGGTCAGTTTTGGCGGTCTCGCCCGTAAGGTTTTCGGCTCCTCCAACGATCGCCGGGTCAAGTCGACCCGACCGCGCGTCGAAGCGATCAACGCCATGGAAAACGAGATGCGGGCGCTCTCCGATGCCGAACTGACGGCCCGCACGGAAAAATTCCGCCAGGACGTCGCCAACGGCGCCAGTCTCGACGATCTCCTGGTGCCGGCCTTCGCCACCGTGCGCGAAGCGGCGCGCCGCGTGCTCGGCATGCGCCCGTTCGACGTGCAGCTGATCGGCGGCATGGTGCTGCATAATGGCGGCATCGCCGAGATGCGCACCGGCGAGGGCAAGACGCTGGTCGCCACCCTGCCCGTCTATCTCAACGCGCTCGCCGGCAAAGGCGTCCATGTCGTCACCGTCAACGACTATCTTGCCACACGCGACTCCGAATGGATGGGCCGCGTCTACAAATTCCTCGGCCTTACGGTCGGCGTCATCGTCCATGGCCTGTCCGACGAGGAACGCCACGCCGCCTATGCCGCCGACGTCACCTACGCCACCAACAACGAGCTCGGCTTCGACTATCTGCGCGACAACATGAAATACGAGCGCGCCCAGATGGTGCAGCGCGGCCACAGCTACGCGATCGTCGACGAGGTCGATTCCATCCTGGTCGACGAGGCGCGCACGCCGCTGATCATTTCCGGTCCGCTCGAGGACCGCTCGGAAATGTACAACACCATCGACGCCTTCATGCTGAAGCTCGAACCGGCCGACTATGAGATCGACGAGAAGCAGAAGACCTCGATCTTTACCGAGGATGGCACCGAGAAGCTGGAAAACCTTTTGCGCGACGCCGGCCTGCTCAAGGGTGAGTCGCTCTACGACGTCGAGAACGTCGCCATCGTCCACCACGTCAACAATGCGCTCAAGGCGCACCAGCTGTTCCAGAAGGACAAGGACTACATCGTGCGCAACGGCGAGATCGTCATCATCGACGAATTCACCGGCCGCATGATGCCGGGCCGCCGCTATTCGGAAGGCCTGCACCAGGCGCTCGAGGCCAAGGAGCATGTGGCGATCCAGCCGGAGAACCAGACGCTCGCCTCCGTCACCTTCCAGAACTATTTCCGCCTCTACAAGAAGCTCGCCGGCATGACCGGCACGGCGTTGACCGAGGCCGAGGAATTCGCCAACATCTACAATCTCGACGTCACCGAGATCCCGACCAATCTGCCGGTCATCCGTATTGACGAGGACGACGAGGTCTACCGGACCGTCGAGGAGAAGTACAAGGCGATCGTCAGGGAGATCAAGGAAGCCCGCGAAAAAGGCCAGCCTACCTTGGTCGGAACCACCTCGATCGAGAAATCCGAGCTGCTGGCCGCACGCCTGCGCAAGGAAGGTTTTACCGATTTCGAGGTGCTGAACGCCCGCCACCATGAGCGCGAGGCGGCGATCGTCGCCCAGGCGGGAAAACCCGGCGCCATCACCATTGCCACCAACATGGCCGGCCGCGGCACCGACATCCAGCTCGGCGGCAATGCCGACATGCGCATCGCCGAGGAGCTTGGCGACATGCCGGCCGGCCCCGAGCGCGACGCCAGGGAAAAGGCAATCCGCGACGACGTCGCCCGGCTGAAGGAGAAGGCGCTCGCCGCCGGCGGCCTCTACGTGCTCGCCACCGAGCGCCATGAGTCGCGCCGCATCGACAACCAGTTGCGCGGCCGCTCGGGCCGCCAGGGCGATCCCGGGCGCTCAAAATTCTTCCTGTCGCTGCAGGACGATCTGATGCGCATCTTCGGCTCCGAGCGCATGGACGGCATGCTGCAGAAGCTTGGCCTCAAGGAAGACGAGGCGATCATCCACCCCTGGATCAACAAGGCGCTGGAAAAGGCGCAGAAGAAGGTCGAGGCGCGCAACTTCGACATCCGCAAGAACCTGCTGAAATATGACGACGTCTCGAACGACCAGCGCAAGGTGGTGTTCGAGCAGCGCCTCGAGCTGATGGACGGTGAAGGCCTGTCCGAGACCATCGCCGAGATGCGCGAGGGCGTCATCGAGGAGATCGTCGCCAAGGCTATTCCCGAAAACGCCTATGCCGAGCAGTGGAACGTCGCCGGCCTCAAGGCCGAGGTCGCCGAGTTCCTCAATCTCGACCTGCCCGTCGAGGACTGGGCCAAGGAGGAGGGCATTGCCGAGGACGATATCCGCGAGCGCATCAGCCAGGCCGCCGAGACCGCTGCCAAGGAGCGTGCAGAGCGCTTCGGCCCCGACGTGATGGCCTATGTCGAGCGCTCCGTGGTGTTGCAGACGCTTGACCATCTTTGGCGCGAGCACATCGTCAACCTCGACCACCTGCGCTCGGTCGTCGGCTTCCGCGGCTACGCCCAGCGCGACCCGCTGCAGGAATACAAGGGCGAGGCGTTCGAGCTATTCCAGGCAATGCTGGGCAATCTGCGCCAGGCCGTCACCGCGCAATTGATGCGCGTCGAGCTGGTCCGCCAGGCCGCCGAAGCGCCGCCGCCCGAGGCGCCCGACATGTTCGGCAGTCATCTCGACGGCACCACTGGCGAGGACGATTTTGACGGCGGCGAGACCGGTCTTCTGGTTCGCCAGGAGACCCACGCCACCGTCGCCCCCGAAAACCGCGACCCGCAAAACCCCGCCACCTGGGGCAAGGTCGGCCGCAACGAGGCCTGCCCGTGTGGTTCGGGCAAGAAGTACAAGCATTGCCATGGGGCGTTTGCGTAAGCACCCACTTCCCTTCTCCCCGTTCACGGGGAGAAGGTGCCCGAAGGGCGGATGAGGGGCGACGCCAACGCCCACGATTAGCCAATCTCACCACCCGTGGGGGGATGGCCGGCTTGCGAGAGGGGGGCGCTGTCCCGTCGACACCGGAAATGGGCCTTCAGCTCTTATTTCTTTCCATCAGCTGGCCTGTCGTTTCGTCGCGTTCTGCCGCGAACGGTGAACATGGCACAAAGCCGGCGCCCCTCATCCGCCTGCCGGCACCTTCTGCCCGTGAACGGGGAGAAGGGAGGGCTTCCACCTCTCACCCAACCGTTTCTTAATGTGTTTTGACTACACCCAGACCCGAAAAGAAGCCGAAAACGGAGTGTGATCAGGGTGCGCTTTTCCGCGGCGACGACAGCCGGGCGGTTCCTGCCGCAGCGCCTTGCGCTGCGCGCAAAGCCGCTGCTTGGCCGCATCGATGCCGTGCTGTTCACCGCCGACGAGCGCGGCGAAGCCAGCCGCATGTCGCTGATCGCCTTTTCCATCCGCATCGTCAGCGCCGTCATCGCTTTCGTCAGTCAGGTGCTGATGGCGCGCTGGATGGGCTCGTTCGAGTATGGCATTTTTGTCGTTGTCTGGGTGACGATGGTGATCGTCGGCAATCTCGCCTGCCTCGGCTTCCACACCTCGATCATCCGCTTCATTCCCGAATATCGCGAGCGCAACATGCTGGCCGAACTGCGCGGCATCGTGCTGACCAGCCGCCTGTTCGTGCTGGTCGCCTCGACGGCGATCGCCGGACTGGGCGCGCTCGGCGTCTGGCTGCTCTCGCCGTTTATCGAGAACTACTATGTCGTGCCGTTCATTCTCGGCCTCATCTGCATGCCGATGATCGCCATGTCCGATCTGCTGCAGGGGCTGGCGCGGGCCAACTCGTGGGCGCTGTTTGCGCTGGCGCCGACTTATCTGGTGCGGCCGGTGCTGATCCTGGCGCTGATGGCGCTGATGCTTCTGGTCGGCTTTGCGCCCGATGCCAGGACGGCGATCTTCGCCTCGATCGCCGCCACCTATGCCACCACGCTCGGCCAGCTCATCGGCATCACTGCGCGCATCGGCAAAAAAATCCCGGCCGGGCCGAGGAAGCTGCATTTCGCGCAATGGTTCCTCGTGTCGCTGCCGATCTTCCTGGTCGAAGGCTTCTTCTTCCTGCTCACCAATGCCGACGTGCTGATGGTCGGCGCCTATATGAATCCCAACGACGTCGCCGTCTATTTCGCCACGGTCAAGACGCTGGCACTGGTGCATTTCGTCTATTTTGCGGTCAAGGCGGGCGTTGCCCAGCGCTACGCGCAATTCACCCATGGCGAGCCCGAAAAGCTCGCCGCCTTCGCCCGCGAAACCGTGTCGTGGACGTTCTGGCCATCGCTGTTGATGGCGCTGCTGGTGCTGGTGCTGGGCGAGCCGATGCTGAGCTTGTTCGGGCCTGAATTCGTTGCCGGCTACCCGCTGTTGTTCCTGCTGGTCTTCGGCGTCGTCGCCCGCGCCGCCGTCGGCCCCTGCGAAAGCCTGCTCACCATGAGCGGCAACCAGAATATCTGCGCCGCCGTCTACGCCATGACGCTGGCCTTCAACATCGGCCTCAATCTGGTGCTGATCCCGCTTTTCGGCCTGTGGGGCGCGGCGATGGCCACCGCCTTCGCGATGATCTTCGAAGCCGGCGCGCTGTCCTTCACGGTCTGGCGCAGGCTCGGCATCGTCATGGTCATTTTCGTAGCCGCCAAAGGAGCCGCGTGATGGCTGCCATCCCGTTGCTCGAGGAAACCAGCGGCGGCCCGGCCGGCGCCCTGGTGTCGGGCCTCGCCGGGCTCGCCCGCGAAGCCGATCCCGCCCATATCGAATTGTTGGCCAACGGCCGGCCCCAGCGCAAACTGGCAATTTACGCCGCCTCCGCCGGCTTCGACCTGGTCGAGGAACTCGACTATCTCTGCGCCCGCACGATCGAGCCCAACGTGTTCTTCAACCCGCGCTTCCTGGCACCCGCCATGCCGCGACTGGAAGACCGCGAGGTGCGGCTGGCGGTCATCCGCGACGGCGACGAATACCGCAACCGGCTGCGCTTGCTGGTGCCGTTCTCGGTGGAGCGGCCGGCGACGCCGCTCGGCGTGCGGGTGATGCGCACATGGTCGAGCCCGTTCGGGCCGATCGGCACGCCGCTGGTCGACCGCGACGATCCCGTCGGCGTCATCGAGGATTTCTTCGCGATGCTGTCGCGGCCGCATCTCAAACTGCCAAAAGTCTTCGTGCTGCCCGACATCCGGCTCGACGGCCCGGTGGCCAGCCTGCTGGCCACCGTCGCCGAGACGCGTGGCCTGACGCTGGTCACCACCGGCAAGGCCGAACGGCCGATGCTCGAAAGCGAGATCGACGGCGATGAGTATCTGAAGGCCTCGCTGCGCTCGCACCATTATCGCGAGTTTCGCCGCCTAAAACGCCGCCTCGCCGACCTGGGCAGGCTGGAGCATCAGGTGGCGCGCGGACCGGAAAACATCCGCCATGCCATCGAGCGTTTTTTGACGCTTGAGGCCGCCGGCTGGAAAGGCCGCGAGCGCACCGCCATGGCCATCGACCGCTACCGCGCCGCCTTTGCCCGCGAGGCCGTGCACCGGCTGGCCGAACGCGACCTGTGCCGCATCCATTCACTGACGCTCGATGACCGCACCATCGCTTGCCTGGTCGTCTTCGTCGAGGCCGGCGTCGCCTACACCTGGAAGACGGCCTATGACGAGACGCTCGCCGCCTATTCGGCGGGCACGCTGCTGATGATCGAGGTGACCAGGCAGCATCTCGACGATCCCAACATCATGATGACCGATTCCTGCGCCGTGCCCGACCATCCGGTGATGAGCCGGCTATGGACGGAGCGCCGGCCGATCGGCACGCTGGTCATCGGCCTGACGCCGGACGCCGACCGCCTCGCCCGCCAGGCGGCGTCGCAGATCCACCTCTACCGCGAAACCCGCAACATGGCGCGCCTGCTGCGCAACCGGGTGAAGAACTTGCTGGGACGGCGGTAGGGCAAAGTGCGGCTCTCCTTTCTCCCCTTCTTGTGCTTCTTGTGGGAGAAGGTGGCCTCGCGAAGCGAGGTCGGATGAGGAGTGCTCAAGTGGCACCCAACAGCGCTCCGTCCAGTAACCGTCTTGGCGCTACGCGCCAATCCGCCGCCCGGGGCGAATCACGGGCCTCGCCCGCCCTTCGGCCCCACAAGGGGAGAAGGAAGAGAGGGGCAGCGCCGGCTGGTGGTCGCGGCGCATCATCCAGGACCGCCTGGTCTACCGCGCCGCCGCGTCCCTTCGCTCCTTGCTCCGGCCCGGGAATGACGAAGGCGCAGGGGCTTACGCTGATCACCAGCGCTGGAAATTGGCAGCTGCAGGCCGGACGGCAGCGACCGTCCACAGTCCCTTTCAGACTCAGTGGAAGAACTGTGTCGAAGGCCTAGGTCATCAGGGTTAATTCTCCCAACCGGCGGAAAGGATTAGCATCGGCGACAATCTCGGCCGCGCAACCAGCATCATTGCCGCCTCGGTCCTGCACGGCCAGAACAAAAATCTGGGAGGAATGCATGACGAAACCAATTCACTTCAGGCGTCGCAGTATTCTCGCTTTGACCGGCCTGATCGGCGCCTGCCTGACTGCGGCCGCGGGTCAGGCCGCCGAGCCCGGCAAGGTCGAGATCGATGCCCTGAAACAATCGCTTTCGAAGTACGAAGACTACAAGGCCGCCATTCGCGACCTCTATCTGTCGACGGTCGGATGCGTTTATTACAGCGGCGAAAAAGTGGCTGGAGCTATGGATTACCCGAAGGGCGCGATGGGCATTCATTTCGTCAACGTCGCGAGCGTCAGCCCGACACCAGATCCGGCGCGCCCCAATGTCCTTATCTATGAGCCGGTCGACGGCGGCTTGCGCCTGGTGGCCGTGGAATGGCTTGTTCCGCTGACGCCCGACACCAAGGAGCCGCCGAAACTGTTTGGACAGACGTTCCAGGGGCCGATGGAGGGGCATTATCCGCTTATTCCGGTGGAGTTCTACCATTACGATCTTCACGTCTGGCTGTTCAAAGACAACCCACTTGGAATGTTCAGCCCGACGAACCCCGACGTGAAATGCGACAATTACGCGTTTCCGATGCCGGAGCAGCCGACCAAGATGGTGCCGGGGCCGATGTAATGGCGACTTAGTCTACGCAATGGCCCGGCCTCAATTGGGTTATCCCAGGTACGCGTAGGATAACCTCCCACCGAGCCTTCAAGGTGTCTCGGGTAGAAAATGGTGCCCCTAGCCGGGATCGAACCAGCACTCCTTGCGGAACTCGATTTTGAGTCGAGCGCGTCTACCAATTCCGCCATAGGGGCTCAGGCCGGGCGGCCTGGATGGGCGCGGACTATACGGTTGGAGGCCTGTTCGTCAACTGGCCAATTCGGGGTGGCCAATTCCGGGCATTCGGCTTTCGCTCGGCCGCGGCCTTTCGATTTCGTGAAGCTACGGCCATTGTGCGGCGCGAAAAATCTTTCTAGACAGGCAGCGCATTGAAGCGCGCCGCGTCTGGAGAGATTCATCTGGCGTGCTTTTGGTCTTGGTTTTTATGCATTGTTGTCCCAAAGGCGCTGCGCTTTTTTGGGCGACGTGCATCAGGAGTGCCGATGCTTCGCGGACTTTACGACTGGACCTTGTCGCTGGCGGCGAAGAAATCCGCCGAATGGTGGCTGGCCTTCATCGCTTTCGTCGAAAGCTCGGTATTTCTCGTGCCGGCCGACGTGCTCTATCTGCCGATGGCGCTGTCGCGGCCGGATCGCGCCTATCGCTACGCGCTGGTCGCCACGCTGGCCTCCGTTCTGGGTGGCATAGCCGGCTGGTACATCGGCAACTACGCCTATGACACGGTGGCGCGGCCGATCCTTGAATTCTACGGCAAGTATGACGACTTCGAGACACTGCGCGTCTCGGCGGGCACCGGATTCATCGTGCTGATGCTGATCACCTCCGGCCTCGCCCATCTGCCGCCGATCAAGGTGGTGACGATCCTGTCCGGCGTCATCGGCACGCCTTTGCTGCTGTTCATCGTGCTGGCGATCGTGGCGCGCGGCGCCCGTTTCCTGTTCCTCGCCTGGCTGCTGCGCCGCTATGGCGAGCCGATCCGCGAGTTCATCGAAAAGCGCCTCGGCATGATCGCCGGCGCCGGCGCCGCTGCCCTGATTTCGCTCTATATCGTCGTCAAATACGCGTTTTAGAGCATGATCCCGAACCGAAGGTCAGCGTAGCAAAAAGTGGGCGCCGGCTTTCGGAAAAGTTCATGCTCAACAACAAGGCGAACGGCAGATCGATGACAGCGACCGTGAATGCCGACCCTGGACGCCAGCGCATGCGGACGGCGTTGTTCCTCGCCGCCGCCATGGCCGCCACCGTCGGCTCGGCGCTGGCCTTCCAGCATCTCGGCGGCTACATCCCCTGCAAGCTCTGCCTGGAGCAACGCACCCCCTATTACATCGGCGTGCCGCTGATGCTGCTGGCGGCGCTTGCGACGACCTTGCGCTGGCCGGCCTGGCTGACACGCGGCCTGCTGGCCGTCGGCGGCCTGCTGATGGTCTACGGCGTCTATCTCGGCGTCTATCATTCCGGCGTCGAATGGGCGTGGTGGCCGGGGCCGACCGACTGCGGAGCGGCTGCCGGACCGGTCGACACCGGCGGCAAGGGCGTGCTCGATGCGCTCGACAGATTCGTCCCGCCCTCCTGCGACAAGGCGGCCGTGCGCATCCTCGGCTTGTCGCTGGCCGGCTGGAACGCCATCGCCAGCTTTGTCCTGGCAATCATCGCCTTCCGCGGCGCCTTTGCCCGCGGCTGAGCTGCACAGCGCAGAGTTCGTCCAGAAATTCGTCAGGCCGGAGCGCATGACGTGGGTTTCGAGAACCGGAGCGGAGCGTACTTACAGTACGTGAGCAGAGCAACGGAAGCGCAGAAAGCTGCGTCAGGCGACCGGCATGGCGGATTTCTGCCGAACTCTATGGCTCCAGTTCGACATCCCAGTAGAGATAATCCATCCAGCTTTCATGCAGATGGTTGGGCGGGAACAGGCGGCCATTGTTGTGCAGATCATGCACCGTCGGCTGAAAAGGTTTCTGCAGCGGCCACATCTTGGCGTGCGCCGGCATCATGCCGCCTTTCCTCAGATTGCAGGGCGAGCAGGCGGCGACGACATTCTCCCACGTCGTTGCGCCGCCGCGATGGCGGGGAACGACATGGTCGAAGGTCAGATCCTCCGGCGTGCCGCAATACTGACACTGGAAACGGTCGCGCAGGAAGACGTTGAAGCGGGTGAAGGCCGGATGCCGCGATGGCTTCACATAAGCTTTCAGGCTGACGACGCTCGGCAACTTCATCGAGAAGGTCGGCGACGACACCGCGTGCTCGTATTCGGCGACGATGTTGACCCGCTCGAGGAACACCGCCTTGATGGCGTCCTGCCACGACCAGAGCGACAGGGGGTAATAGCTGAGCGGACGGTAATCCGCGTTCAGCACCAGTGCTGGAAGCCCATCCGGAGATACGGCAACCGTCACGTCATTGACCTCCTTGGTCCAGTGCATGACCCCGAAAATCGAATCGATTTTCGGAAAGGATCATGCACAGATTCAAAAGTCTTACAGCGTCCTTTGCGCATCCAGTCGGATGCGCGGCGCTGTAGCCTGTCGGCGCGGATACTGTAAGCCCGACATGACAGGGATGTGAAGCGGCTTGTCGATCAATCGCGGCGCTAAAAATGCATGATTTTCATGCTTTCTTACGGATTCAGCCAGGCGGCGCGGCGTCCCTGCCCCGGGTTTCACGATAATACGCCCAAAAAAGCCGTGATGCGACACCGCGCCACGGGCTCCATGATTCGGCGAGCTTGATCAGCGTTTTCTCGGGCGGGCGCGGGTCGATGCCGAGCGCGTGGCCGACCGCGCTCTGCAGGGCAACGTCGCGTGCCGGGAAGACGTCGGGGTGGCCGGCGGCGAACAGAAGATAGACTTCCGCCGTCCACGGACCGATGCCTGACACCTTGGTCATCGCCGCGATCGCCTCCGCGGCGTCGAGCAAACAGAGATGATCGAGGTCGAGCCCATCGACCACCGCCTGGGCGACGGCGATCAGCCCGCGCTGTTTCGGCCGCGACAGTCCGGCTTCGCGAAAGATGGCTTCGTCAGCGGCAAGGATGGCTTGCGGCGTCAGCGGATCGACGAGTTTTGTCAGCCGCCCGAAGATCGCGTCGGCGCTGGCGCGGGATACCTGCTGCGAGACGATGATCGAGGCAAGGCTACTGAACCCCGGCTCAGACAGCCGAAGCGGCACCTCGCCGGCCATGCCGCGCACCTTTTCCAGGCGCGGGTCGAGCAGGCAGAGTGCGTCGAGCCCTTGCGAGACGTCGTCGAGCGTGGCGATGCGTTGCATGTCTGCTTGTTCCCGGCCCAAAGTGGCAGGCGCAAAGTAGCAACTGGCGAAAGCGCCGCACAACCCGATTGCCGCCGAACGATGACACTCCTGACATTCCGTTTCGCGCCGAGCCCGAATGGCGAACTGCATCTCGGCCATGCCTATTCGGCGCTGCTCAATCAAAAGTTGGCCAGCGCAACCGGCGGGCGGCTGTTGCTGCGCGTCGAAGACATCGATACGACGCGCTGCACACCGGAATTCGAGGCCGGTATTTTTCGCGACCTGGAATGGCTCGGGCTTGGCTGGGAACAACCGGTGCGCCGCCAGTCCGAGCATTTTTTAGACTATCAGGCGGTGCTCGATCGGCTGATCAGCGAGGAACTCGTCTACCCGGCCTTCATGAGCCGTGGCGAAATCCGCGCCTTCATTGCCGACCGCGAAAGGCGCGGCCGCGACTGGCCGCGCGACCCGGACGGGGTGCCGCTCTATCCCGCCGTCGACAAGGCGCTGACTATGAAGGAACGCCAGCAACGGATGGCCGAGAATGTGCCCTTCGCCTGGCGGCTCGACGTCGATGCTGCGGTGGCGCGCGTCGGCACGGGTCTGTCATGGCTGGAATTTTCCGATGAAAGCCTTTCCGCGACACGCACGATAGAAGCCCGGCCGCAGGACTGGGGCGACGTGATCGTGGCGCGCCGTGAAATCCCGACAAGCTATCATCTCGCCGTCGTCGTCGACGACGCGCTGCAAGGCGTCAGCCATGTGGTGCGCGGCCAGGACCTCTATTCCGCCACCGGCGTGCAGCGCCTGCTCCAGGAACTCCTCGGCCTGCCGCAATCAGGCTACTTCCACCATCGTCTGGTCCTGGGCCCGGACGGACGAAAGCTGTCGAAGAGTTTTGCCGATACCGGCCTTGCCGCCTTGCGCGAGGCCGGCGCATCACCGGAAGACGTCCGGCGGCTGGTTGGGATTTAAATCAATTCCGTTACCTCAGAACGTCACGACGGTGCAGAACCTTTGATGGCGGAGCGAGGCGCCCCCCTCTGTCCTGCCGGACATCTCCCCCACAAGGGGGGAGATCGCCGTCACCACCGCCTTCGCGAACCGCCACCGTCGCGGGAGCGAGCGGTACGCCAAAGCTGCCAATCTCCCCCCAAGTGGGGGAGATGTCCGGCAGGACAGAGGGGGGCGCGAAGGATCACGACAGATGAGCATTTATCCGAGTGGAATTGGATCATGTTTTGATCCTCCCTGATCCAGGGCGCTTCCTTCAATTCGGATGAGCCTATGGATCAACCGTTTGGTTTTGCTAGCAGGGTTGAACCGCATTACAGCAGTCCCGTACAAAACCCCTCACCGAGCACGCGGCAGCCTTTCAAAAATGCGCAGCATCAAGCGGTTCATCCCCGCCTCCTTTGTCGTCCTGTGGGCGACCGGCTTCATCGGCGCGCGTTATGCCATGCCGTGGGCCGAGCCTTTCACCTTCCTGGTCGCTCGTTTCGTGCTGGCCGCCGTGCTGTTGGCCGCCTTGATGGCAGCACTCGGCTCCAGGCGAGCGACGCGCAAGGAGGCGTTTCACGCGACCGGCGCCGGCATCCTGATGCATGGCGTCTATCTCGGCGGCGTGTTCTGGGCCATCCACAGGGGCATGCCGGCCGGGTTATCGGCCTTGATCGTCGGGCTGCAGCCGCTGATCACCGCAGTGATGGCCGGCCGATTTCTCGGCGAGGCGATCCTGCCGCGCCATTGGGCCGGCCTCACTGTCGGACTTGCCGGCGTGGTCATCGTGCTTTGGCCGAAGCTCGGAACGCTCGGCGGCGGCGTGACGGCCGAAACGCTGGCCGCCTCGCTTGTCTCGGTGCTTGGCATGAGCGCCGGCACGATCTGGCAGAAGCGCTTCGCCTCCGGCGGCGATCTCGTGGCGGCCACCACTTGGCAATATGTCGGCGGTGCATCGGTGATGGTTTTGGCCTCGCTCGCTTTCGAGACCCGAACCGTCATCGTCAATGGCGAGTTGATCTTCGCCATGGCATGGCTGGTGCTGGTGCTGTCGATCGGCGCCATCTTCCTGTTGATGGTAATGATCCGCGACGGCGAGATGTCGAAAGTCGCTTCGCTGTTCTATCTGGTCCCGGCCGTCACCGCGGTCATCGCCTGGCTGTTGTTCGGCGAACAGTTGAACCTGGTCCAGATCGTCGGCATGGCGATCGCGACGCTCGGCGTCGGGCTGGCAACCGCTCAGCCAACCAAAGCATGATCCCAAAAAGTGGGAACCGGTTTCGGAAAAGATCATGCTCAAAACAAGAATCAGCCAACTCGCGCGCGTGCCTCCAGATAGCGGCTGATCGCGGCATTGAGTTCACCGCCGAGAATGAAGATCGCCGAGACCATATAGAGGAAGACGACCGCGACCATGATCGAGGCAAGGCCGGCATAGGTCGTCACATAGGACGAGAAACGGTCGAGATAGGCGGCGAAGATGGTCGACCCGATAAGCCAGGCAATCAGCGTGAAGATGATGCCCGGTATGATCGAGACGAAGCGGCGCTTGCCCGCAGGCAGCCAGTAATGCACCGCGAACAGCCCGCCGACGATGACGACCGAGGCGATGATGTAACGCCACAGCGTGATCGTTCCCATATAGGGTTTTACCCATTCGAAATTGGCCTCGGCCAGCCGCGCCAGCAACGGCGCAAACACCAGAAGCACGCTGATCGCCAGAAAACCTGCCGTGGCGATCAGCACGAAGGCGATGCTCTGTACCCGGCGGTAGATGATGCCGCGCGTTTCGGAAACGCGGTAGGCGCGGTTGAGCGAGGTGCGCAGCGCCTCGATGCCGTTCGAGGCGAAGAAGGCGGCAAGCAGCACGCCATAGGTCAACAGGTCGGTGCGCTGCACGGTGAGCACGTTGAGCACCTCGCGCGCGATCGGCTGGGCGATCTGCTCGGGCCAGGTGTCGAAGACGATATGCACGGCGGTGTCGGCGAAAGCCTGTGCGCCGAGGAAGCTGGCCAGCGTCGTGGCGAAAATCAGAAAAGGGAACAGCGCCATCAGCGCCGTGATCGCCAGATGACTGGCCATCGCCCAGCCATCGTCTGCATCGAAATGGCCGAACGCGTCATAGAGCACGCGCTTGAGGGCTACGATCTTCCGCAACAAGAACCGCGTTCCCTTCGATTGTCTCGACGCCGCGAATATGGGAAGGGATTGCGGCAAATGGCAAGCCTAGGTCAAAGCACGCTTCCTCCTGGAGAAGAGTTGCGCACCATCATCGTCACCGGAGCTTCTTCCGGGATAGGCGCCTATTGCACCCGGGCGCTGAAGGCGGAAGGCTGGCGGGTGTTCGCGACGGCACGCAAGCCGGAGGACATCGCCGCCCTCGAGGCCGACGGCCTCGAGGCTTTCTATCTGGACTATTGCGAACCGGGATCCATCGAGACGCTGGTGGCGTCGGTGCTGGAGCGGACCGGCGGACGGCTCGATGCCCTGTTCAACAACGGCGCCTACGCCCAGCCCGGCGCCGTCGAGGACCTGCCGGTCGCAGCGCTCAGAGAGCAGTTCGAGGCGAATGTCTTCGGCTGGCATGACCTCACCCGCCGTGTCGTGCCGGTGATGCGGCGCCAGGGCCATGGCCGTCTTGTCCACTGCTCCTCGATCCTCGGCCTGGCGCCACTGCCCTTTCGCGGCGCCTATTCGGCGTCGAAGCACGCGATCGAAGGGCTGATGCTGTGCATGCATCAGGAACTCCAGGGCAGCGGCATCCATGTCTCGCTGATCGAGCCGGGGCCGGTGACATCGAAGATCGCCAGCAACGGCCTTGTGTGGTTTCTCAGGAATATCGACCATGAGAATTCCGTGCACCGCCTCGCTTACGAGGCGCAGCTGCAACGGCTGCAGGCCGGCGGCAGCACGTCACGGCTGAAGCCCGGGCCGGCGGTGGTTCATGCGGCCTTGCGCCATGCGCTTCTGTCGCGGCGCCCGCGTCCGCATTATGTGGTAACGGTGCCGGCCAGGATCGGCGTCGTCCTCAAACGCATCCTGCCGGCATCAATGCTCTACCGCCTGCTTGCCAAACGCGCCTGAACGCAATCGACTGGAAAACACACTATGGCAACCGTCTTCAACATCCTCGCTGTTCTCGTCATGGTCGCCGTGGTCATCGTGCTGATCCGCGGCCTCGTCAACATGATGCGCGGCGGCTCCGGCATGACCTCCAACAAGCTGATGCAGACGCGCGTGCTGCTGCAGTTCGTGGCATTGGTGCTGATCATGCTGGCGGTGTATTTCACCCGCAAGTGACGAGGGTGGCGATTTCGGGAGGCAGAGCGTGGTCAAGCTCAACAAGATTTACACCCGTACCGGCGACGACGGCACCACCGGCCTCGGCACCGGTGAACGGCGGCTGAAATCCGATCTGCGCATCGACGCCTATGGCACGATCGACGAAGCCAATGCCTGCATCGGCATGGCCCGCATCCACACCGCGGCAACACACCCGGCGATCGACGCGATGCTCGGCCGCATCCAGAACGACCTTTTCGACCTCGGCGCCGATCTGGCGGTGCCGGACGACGGCAAGCCGCTCGGTTATGAGCCGCTGCGCATCACCGCTGTGCAGACCGACCGCGTCGAAAAGGACATCGACCTGCTCAACAAGGATTTGCAGCCGCTCAAATCCTTCGTGCTCAACGGCGGCACGCCGGCGGCGGCGGCCCTTCACCTCGCCCGCACGGTGGCGCGGCGGGCCGAGCGCATCATGGTGGCTTTGACGCAAACCCCAGGCGAGCACGTCAGCCCCGAGGCGATAAGATACATCAACCGCGTATCGGACTTTCTGTTCGTCGCCGCACGCGCGGTCAATGACAATGGAAACGCCGACGTGCTATGGGTTCCCGGCAAAAACCGCTGAATCTGCCGAGGCGGAGGGGTCCGATGTTCATCCCGCTCTATGACACCAACCGGCTGCGCCACATCAAGCAGCAATATGTCACGATCGGCCTGATCGCGTTCAATACGCTCATCTACTTCGCCACCGCGCTTGGCGGCGAGCAGTTCACCAACGCGGCTGTGCTGGGGCTCGGCTTCATCCCGTCGGTCGTCCATGACAGCGCCGAACTGGCTCCGCAGTCTGTCGTGATCCCGGAGAGCCTGAGCTACGTCACCTATTCCTTCCTGCATGCCGATATTTTCCATCTCGGCGGCAACATGCTGTTCCTGTGGGTGTTCGGCGACAATGTCGAGGACGCGCTCGGTCATATCCGCTTTCTCGCCTTCTATCTGCTCTGCGCCATCGCCGGCGCCTTCTTCCAGGGCCTGATCGCGTGGGACTCGCAGGTTCCGCTGATCGGCGCCTCAGGCGCCATTGCCGGCGTGGTCGCCGCCTATCTGATCCTCTATCCCAGGGTGAAGGTATGGGTGCTGGCCTTCGCCCGCATTCCGCTGCGCATCCCGGCCTTCATCCCGCTCATCCTGTGGATCCTGTTCCAGATCGTGATGTTCGCCGCCGGTGGCGAGGATCAGATTTCCTGGGCCTGCCATGTCGGTGGCATCATCGCCGGGGCCGTGCTGGTGCTCGTCTTGCGCAACCGCGCCGTACCGCTGCTTGCCGGTGCGGATGAAGAGGCAGCGGTGGTCGCCGGCCAAATGCCTGTTGCCGCAGAGCCGGCGCCAGGCGAACCGCTGCCGGCGTCGCGCTGGGGACGGGGAACCGCCTCCAGTCCGGACTGAACCGATTTGCCCGACTGAACCGATTTGAGTGCGGCGCGGATGATTTGGGCGCGCCCCGGATATTGACGTGCGGGGTCGCCGCAACTACGGAAGCGTTCCCACACCAATGCATGTCGCGCAAAACTGTGCAGCGGTTTTGCGATAACTGCATGCATGGAACACACAACCTGAAGCGCGTCGCGTGAGGTCGGTCGAATGCGACGCGCTTTAGACGGTCGGAGACCAGAATTCCGTCCGGAATGTCGGCTTTCGACAACTCTGAAGAGGCGCACGCTGCTATAGCGCGCCGATTATCTTGAAAAAGGTGACTATCTTGAAGAGGTGGCTATCGTGAAAGAGGTGACAGGCAAATGAAGATCCTTGTGCCCGTGAAGCGGGTTGTGGATGCGAATGTCAAGGTTCGTGTGAAGGCTGACGGTTCGGCGGTGGAACTCGCCAACGTCAAGATGGCGATGAACCCGTTCGACGAGATCGCGGTCGAAGAGGCGATCCGGCTGAAGGAGGCCGAAAAGGCGGAGGAGATCATCGTTGTCTCGATCGGGCCGCAGCAGGCGCAGGAGACCTTGCGCACCGCGCTCGCCATGGGCGCCGACCGTGCCATCCTGGTCAAGACCGACGAGCAGACCGAGCCGCTGGGTGTCGCCAAGGTGCTGAAGGGCGTGGTCGAGGCGGAAAAGCCCGGTCTCGTCATTCTCGGCAAGCAGGCGATCGACGACGATTCGAACCAGACCGGCCAGATGCTGGCCGCACTTCTGGGCTGGGCGCAAGGCACTTTTGCCTCCAAGGTCGTTATCGATGGCGACAAGGCCAAGGTGACGCGCGAGGTCGATGGCGGCCTGCAGACGGTGGAGCTGAAGATGCCGGCGATTGTCACCGCGGATCTTCGCCTCAACCAGCCGCGCTATGCCTCGCTGCCCAACATCATGAAGGCCAAGAAGAAGCCGCTCGATGAGAAATCTCCCGCCGATTACGGCGCCGACGTCAAGCCGCGGCTGAAGGTGATCAAGACCGAGGAGCCGGGCGGCCGCAAGGCGGGCGTCAAGGTCAAGAGCGTCGCCGAACTGGTCGACAAGCTTAAGAACGAAGCCGGCGTGCTGTAGGAATTCATGTGATGCCGGCCTGCAAACGGCAGGGTTCTGCGCTTCCGGTGCTCACGTACCGAAGTACGCTCCGCTCCGGTTCTCGAACCAACCGTTTTCGACTCGGCCTGACATGAATTCGAGACGCCCCCGCTGAAGTGGATCAAGGAATAGAGAGATGACAATTCTTCTGATTGCCGAACACGACAATGCGACGCTTTCCGACCAGACCGCCAAGGCGCTTTCGGCGGCACTGCAGATCGGCTCCGACGTGCATGTGCTGGTCGCCGGCAACGGCGCCAAGCCGGCAGCGGACGCCGCCGCCAAGCTCAAGGGCGTGAGCAAGGTGCTGCTTGCCGAAGCCGACGAGCTCACCGAGCGTCTCGCCGAACCGCTGGCGGCGCTCGTCGTCGGCATGGCCGATGCCTATGACACGATCGTCGCGCCGGCGACCTCCTCGGGCAAGAATGTCGCGCCGCGCGTGGCAGCCCTGCTCGATGTCGCGCAGGTGTCGGAGATCATCGAGATTGTCTCGCCCGACACCTTCAAGCGGCCGATCTATGCCGGCAACGCCATCCAGACGGTGCAGTCGAGCGACGCCAAGAAGGTGATCACCGTGCGCACCGCCTCCTTCCAGGCTGCACCCGAGGGCGGTTCAGCCCCGGTCGATACGGTTCAGGCAGCAGTCAATCCCGGCCTGTCGAGCTTCGTCGAGAACAAGCTTTCCGAGACCGACCGTCCGGAGCTGACTTCGGCCAGGATCATCATCTCGGGCGGCCGCGCGCTGGGCTCCTCGGAGAAGTTCCAGGAAGTCATCCTGCCGATCGCCGACAAGCTCGGCGCCGCCGTCGGCGCCTCTCGTGCCGCAGTCGATGCCGGCTACGCGCCGAACGACTGGCAGGTCGGCCAGACCGGCAAGGTGGTCGCACCCGATCTCTACATCGCCGTCGGCATCTCCGGCGCCATCCAGCATCTCGCCGGCATGAAGGATTCGAAGGTCATCGTCGCCATCAACAAGGACGAGGAAGCGCCGATCTTCCAGGTTGCCGACTACGGCCTCGTCGGCGACCTTTTCGTCATTCTGCCGGAACTGCAAAAGGCGCTTTGACGCCTTCTGCCAAAGCGTATTAAATTGTGAAGGGCGGGGTAGACGAAGTCGCCCCGCCCTTTTAGTTTGCACCGCACAAAAAGCAGGCCGCAAAGGCCATTTGACGGGATCGGTGTAATGAATAAGATCGAGACGATCGGCATCATCGGGGCGGGCCAGATGGGCGGCGGCATCGCCCATGTGTCCGCGCTGGCGGGCTACAAGGTGCTGGTTTACGACATCTCGCCCGAGCGCATCGAAAAGGGCATCGCCACGATCAGCGGCAACATGGCCCGCCAGGTCGGCTCCGGCAAGCTCGAGGAAAAACTGCGCAACGAGGCGATGGCGCGCATTTCGTCAGCACCGACGATGGCCGACCTTGCCGGTGCCGATCTGGTGATCGAGGCAGCGACCGAGGACGAGACGGTCAAGCGCAAGATCTACGCCCAGCTCTGCCCGCAGCTCAATCCGGAAGCCATCCTGGCGACGAACACCTCGTCGATCTCGATCACACGTCTCGCCGCGCAGACCGACAGGCCGGAGCGTTTCATCGGCATCCATTTCATGAATCCGGTTCCGGTGATGAAGCTGGTCGAACTGGTGCGCGGCATCGCCACCGAGGACCAGACCTTCGAAGCGGCAAAGGCTTATGTGAACCATCTCGAGAAGACGATCACCGTCTCGGAGGATTTTCCAGCCTTCATCGTCAACCGCATCCTGCTGCCGATGATCAACGAGGCGATCTACACGCTCTATGAAGGGGTCGGCTCGGTCGACGCGATCGACACCGCCATGCGGCTCGGCGCCAACCATCCCATGGGACCGCTGCAGCTTGCCGATTTCATCGGCCTCGACACCTGCCTGTCGATCATGCAGGTGTTGCATGACGGCCTGTCGGATTCGAAATACCGGCCCTGCCCGCTGCTGGTGAAATATGTCGAGGCCGGCTGGCTCGGCCGCAAGACCGGACGCGGCTTCTACGACTATCGCGGGGAGCATCCGGTTCCGACGCGCTGAGGCATGCCATTGCGGGCGACAGCGACCCCATGGCGCTCCTTCGTATACGTGTATACCGACATCCAGCCTCGCGCTGCTTTGCGGAAGTCGAACCCGTTTTCGGGGCTGTCGCTACCAGCGCACGAAAAGCCGCCCGCCGAGCGCTCCGAGCGCGGCGAGGATGGCAATCGCGATCGTATACCAGGTGGCGACGAAAAGCGGCGAATCGTCGAAGCAGTGTGCGGCATAAAAGGTTGCCGCCAGCCCGCCGGCGAGCACGCCCGCCACGGTGCCGGCAAGCACCGGCCGCGTCGGCGCGCCATAGCGCAGCACCGCCAGGAAGACGGCAAGCGGACCGATGCCGATCAGCGGAATGAAGGTCAGGCAGATAACCATGTTGCTGCCGACCAGCCGCCTGCCCCAGTCGGCCGCAGTCACCGAAAGGAGTTCCAGCCCCACCGCTACGGCCACCAGCAGCGGTGCGGCAATCATCCAGGTCGCCGCCCTGCTCGTTGCTGCACCGGGTGTCGACAGGGCGCGGATCAAGGCGAAGGCGCTGACCGCCAGAGCCATCGTGAACACAAACTTGGCAACGAAACGCGTCGTATACATGGCGGTGGCGATGTCGGTGCGTGGGCCGATCGCCAGCCAGAAAACCACCGCCGCGATCAGCGTAGCCGCACCTGCGCCTATCCACCAGGCCGAGCCAAGGGGCATCGCCGTGCTGCGGACATCGGCGTCGAGCGCTTTGATGAGATCGTCGGTCCTCATGTCATTCCCGCCCGAATTGTTTGGCCCCGAAGCGTTTGGCAATGGCGGCGAGACCGCGATGCAGCGACACGCGCACCGCCGTCTCGCTGATACCGAACTTCGCTGCCGTTTCACCAATGGAACGGCCTTCGACCGACACCGACGAAACCACCGAACGCTGCGCCGGCGGCAGGCCCTCCAGGGCCCGGTTGATGTCACGCCCGCTGACCGTTTCGGCCTCCGGTTCGGCGAAGGTCTCGGCGATCTCGTCGATCTCGATCTCGATGCGCCGCCCGCGCCGTCGAAAGGCATCGATCAGCTTGAAGCGCGCTATGGCGTAGACCCAGGGCAGCACAGGCAGATCCTGGCGCCAGGTATGCCGCTTCACATGAATGGCCAGCAAGGTTTCCTGCACGACATCCTCGGGATCGACCCCGCCCTGAACGATCTTGCGCCTGATGAAGCCGCGAACGAGGGCAGCCGTCCGGCGCAGAAAGTCGGCGTAGGCCCTTTCATCTCCCGCAATCGCGGCCCGCATCAGCCGGGAAAGCTCGGCCTCGTCCTTGCCGGTCACAAGAGTTAACTCCCCAGTATTCGCGCCTCGGCCCGATTTGTTACGTGGCCGGCGAAATAATGTCCAAGCCAAAATATGGGAATATCACGACGGTTTCACCTCCGGCGGCCGATTGCGCAGCGCATCAATGTTGACTACACCGATCAGGAATTGATAGTGCAGCCATGCTAAATCAAAGACCATCGAGATCGAGCGGGATGACGTCCATGAAACATGCTCTTTCCGTGCTTGCCGGAGCCACAGCACTTGCAATCAGCCTGGTCGCCAGCCCGGTTATGGCCCAGGACAGCGGCATCGTCGTCTACAATGCCCAGCATGAGAGCCTGACCAATGCCTGGGTGGAAGGT
The DNA here is from genome assembly GCF_055811135.1 of Mesorhizobium sp. WSM4817. NCBI lineage: Bacteria > Pseudomonadati > Pseudomonadota > Alphaproteobacteria > Hyphomicrobiales > Phyllobacteriaceae > Mesorhizobium > Mesorhizobium sp. WSM4817. The sequence continues at coordinate 21,101 of NZ_JBVVQQ010000020.1, forward strand.
TTCACCAAGGAAACCGGCATCAAGGTCACCGTTCGCCACGGCGGCGACAGCGATTTTTCCAACCAGATCGTTGCCGAAGGCGCCGCCTCGCCGGCCGACGTCTTCCTGACGGAAAACTCGCCCGCCATGGTGCTGGTCGAATCCGCCGGCCTGTTCGCGCCGGTCGACGCCGACACGCTGGCGCAGATTCCCAAGGAGTACCAGCCGGCCAGCGGCAAGTGGGTGGGCATCGCCGCGCGCGCCACCGTCTTTGCTTACAGCAAGACCAGACTGACCGGCGAGCAGTTGCCCAAGTCGCTGCTTGAACTCGCCGATCCGAGCTGGAAGGGACGCTGGGCCGCTTCGCCCTCCGGCGCCGATTTCCAGGCGATCGTCAGCGCGCTTTTGCAGCTCAAAGGCGAGGCCGCAACGGCCGACTGGCTGAAGGCGATGAAGGAGAATTTTACCGCCTACAAAGGCAACAGCACGGTGATGAAGGCGGTCAATGCCGGCGAGGTCGATGGCGGCGTGATCTATCACTATTATTACTACGGCGACCAGGCCAAGACCGGCGAGAACAGCAAGAATATCGGTCTCCACTATTTCAAGAACCAGGATCCGGGCGCGTTCGTCTCGGTTTCCGGCGGTGGCGTGCTGGCCTCGAGCAAGCACCCGAAGGAAGCTCAGGCCTTCCTGAAATGGGTGACCGGCAAGGCTGGTCAGGACGTGCTGAAGACCGGCAATTCCTTTGAATACGCGGTCGGCAAGGGTGCGGAGTCCAATTCGGCGCTGGTGCCGCTGGCCGATCTGCAGGCGCCGAAGGTCGATGCGACGACGCTGAACTCCAGGAAGGTGACCGACCTGATGACGGCAGCCGGCTTGCTTTAGTTCGCGTTCGTCCTAAAACGGCAACCGACTGCGCTCCTGCGGGAATTCGCTTCCGCAGGAGCGCTCTGTTTTTCGAGGTGGCATTCGTCGATGACGACAAGCTGCATTCTTTGGCCGTGTTTGCGGCCCTTCGATCGTTTCCGCCACCGGGCGGCAACGGCTCGGTGCCTGAGCTGATGCAGTCTGCGGCCGACCTTGCACGTTCACCGACCGGCATGGTGGCTGTGCAATGGAAGCGCCGGCGGCCGATATCCTGGATTTCGCTCGCCGCCATCCTGGTCTCACTTTTCTCGCTGCTGCCGCTCGCCTTCATCATCTGGATTGCCGTGCAGACCGGCTGGGAAACCGTATCGGCACTGGTGTTCCGGCCGCGGGTCGGCGAGCTCCTGGTCAACACCCTGCTTTTGGTGGTGCTGGCGGTGCCGATCTGCATCGTGCTCTCGGTGGCGCTGGCCTGGCTGACCGAACGCAGCAGCCTTCCCGGTGCCCGCGTGTGGGCCTGGATGTCGGTGGCGCCGCTCGCCATCCCCGCCTTTGTCCACAGCTACGCCTGGATTACCCTGGTGCCGGGACTGCACGGGCTGTGGGCCGGCGTCCTGGTTTCCGTCGTCGCCTATTTCCCGTTCCTCTATCTGCCGGTGGCGGCAGCCTTGCGCCGGCTCGATCCTGCTCTCGAAGATGCCGCGGCAGCCGTCGGCCTCGGGCCATGGCGCGTGTTCCGGCGGGTCGTGCTGCCGCAGCTCAGGCTCGCCATCTGCGGCGGCTCGCTGCTGGTCGGCCTGCATCTCCTGGCCGAGTACGGCCTCTACGTGTTCATCCGCTTCGATACCTTCACCACGGCGATCGTCGACCAGTTCCAGTCGACCTTCAACGGCCCCGCCGCCAACATGCTGGCGGCTGTGCTGGTGACATGCTGTTTCGTGCTGCTTGGGATCGAGGTGCTGGTGCGCGGCGAGGAGCGCTATGCCCGCGTCGGCTCGGGCGCGGCGCGCCAGCAGCAACGCACAAGGCTCGGCCGCGCCACCATCCCGTGCTTGGCTCTGCCCGTTGTCACCGCGCTGCTGGCGCTCGGCGTGCCGTTCGTCACCATCGGCCGCTGGCTTGTGGCTGGCGGCGCCGATGTCTGGCGGCTCGATGAGATCGGCCTAGCGCTCGGCCAGACCCTGTTCCTGGCGCTCGCCGGCGCCCTGCTCGCCACTATCGCCGCCATGCCGATGGCTTGGATTTCGATCCGGGCACCGGGGCCGCTGCAGCGCCTTCTGGAGGGCTGCAACTACATCGTCGGCTCGCTGCCCGGCGTCGTCGTGGCGTTGGCGCTGGTCACCATCACGGTTCGCATCGCGCTGCCGCTCTATCAGACCCTGTTCACGATCCTCGTTGCCTATGCGCTGATGTTCCTGCCGCGCGCCCTGATCAGCCTGCGAGCATCGATCGCGCAGGCACCGGTCGAGCTCGAGCGCGCCGCCGCCAGTCTCGGCCGGCCACCGCTCAGGGCGCTGTGGTCGACGACGATCCGCCTGTCGGCGCCGGGTGCCGCGGCGGGCATGGCGCTGGTGGCGCTCGGCATCATGAACGAATTGACCGCCACGCAGATGCTGGCGCCCAACGGCACCCGCACGCTGGCGATGGCGTTCTGGGCCCACAGCGGCGAGATCGACTATGCGTCCGCCGCACCTTACGCGCTCATCATGGTGGCGATGTCGCTGCCGCTGACCTGGCTGCTCTACGTCCAGTCGAAGCGGATGGCCGGGCGATGAGCTTCCTCGAACTCACCGATGTGCACAAGCACTACGGCCCGGTGGCCGCACTGGCCGGCGTCGACCTCAGCGTGGCCAGCGGCAGCCGCACGGCGATCGTCGGACCGTCAGGCTGCGGCAAGACGACCCTGCTGCGGTTGATCGCCGGCTTCGAAGCGCCGGACCAGGGTCGCATCGTGCTCGACGGCGAGGTGCTGGCCAATGGCGACGCCGCGGTGCCGGCATATCGGCGCGGCATCGGCGTGGTGGCGCAGGACGGCGCCCTGTTCCCGCATCTGAGCATCGCCGCCAATATCGGTTTCGGCATGCGGCATCACGAGGACAAGCGCAGCGAGCGTATCGCCGAGCTCGCCTATATCGTCGGGCTCGACAAGGCGATCCTGAAACGGCGGCCGCACGAGCTCTCAGGCGGCCAGCAGCAGCGTGTGGCGTTGGCCCGCGCCATGGCCATGAAGCCGCGGCTGATGCTGCTCGACGAGCCGTTCTCGGCACTCGACACCGGCCTGCGCGCCTCGATGCGCAAGGCGGTGGCCGAGCTTCTGGAGACCGCCGGCATCACCACGATCCTGGTCACGCACGACCAGGCCGAGGCGCTGTCCTTTGCCAGCCAGGTCGCGGTGATGCGCGACGGCAAATTCTCGCAGGTCGGCACGCCGCGCGAGCTTTATCTCAAGCCGAAGGACCGGATGGTCGCCGAATTCCTCGGCGACGCCATCATCCTGCCGGCCAGGATCGCGGACGGCTTCGCCAGCTCGCCGCTCGGCCGCATCGCCGTCGACAGCACCGAGCGGCGCGATCTCGTCCGCATCATGCTGCGGCCGGAACAGGTGCTTTTGAAACGGACATCGCGCGAAGGCATGTCGGGCACGCCGGACATGCTGTTCGGCGAGGTCACGGAATCCGAATTCGCCGGCTCGATGTGCACCATCGCGGTGCGGCTCTTGAACAGTCCCGATCCGCCGGACGCAGCCGCGATCGGCAACACGCCACTGGTCCTGCGCAAGCCGGGCATGGACACACCGACGGTTGGCGAGATCGTCCGGCTGACGGTGTCGGGCAAGGCGCATGTGTTCGCCTGAACGCTCGGGTAGCGCGCCGATCAGGCCGACGGGCCGGCTTCAATCGACCCGCTTGCCGGCCTGATCGAACCAGTGCAGCTTTTCGGCAATGGCCACGACACGCAACTGGTCGCCGGGCTTTGCGGTGGCGCGCCCTGAGACGCGCACGATGATACGGCTGCCGGCTGCGGCGCAGTGAAGAAAGCTTTCGGCCCCGACCGGCTCGACCGCTTCGACTGTCGCCGGCAGGACGAGCGCACCGGACAGCGCCTCCGCATTGAAGGTGACGTCGGCATCTTCAGGGCGAAACCCCAGCGTCACGGCTTGTGTTCCGGGAGCCGCAAAGCCGATCGCGGTTCCGTCAGCCAGCATCGGGCCTGAGGAACTTCCGGTCAGCGCCAGAAGATTCATCGGCGGCGCGCCGATGAAGGAAGCGACGAAGATCGACGCCGGCTTTTCGTAGATGTCGAGCGGCGCGCCCGTTTGCTCGACCAGCCCGGCGTTCATGACAACAAGGATGTCGGCCAGCGTCATCGCCTCGAGCTGGTCGTGAGTGACATAGACCGAGGTGACGCCAAGCGTGCGCTGCAGGTTCTTGATCTCGACCCGCATCTGCCCGCGCAATTTGGCATCGAGATTGCTGAGCGGCTCGTCGAACAGGAAGACTTTCGGATTGCGCACGATGGCGCGGCCCATGGCGACACGCTGGCGCTGGCCGCCGGAAAGCTCGCGCGGCCGCCGGTCGAGCAGCGCCGAAAGCTCCAGCACCTTGGCGGTCGAACGCACCCTGCTGTCGATCTCGTCCTTCGGCGTGCCGCGATTGCGCAGGCCATAGGCCATGTTGTCATAGACTTTCATATGCGGGTAAAGCGCGTAGTTCTGGAACACCATGGCGATGTCGCGCTCGGTCGGGCCGATGGCGTTGACCACTTTGCCGTCGATGGCGACCGTACCGGCGGAAATGGTCTCCAACCCGGCGATCATCCTCAGCAGCGTCGACTTGCCGCAGCCGGATGGGCCGACCAGCACGCAAAGCTCCTTGTCGGGAATGGCGATGGAGACCCCCTTCACGGCTTCGACGCCGCTCGGATAGACCTTCTTCACGTCCTTCAGATCGACGGTCGCCATCAGCTTCTCACTTTTCGGATTCGACCAGGCCGCGCACGAACCAGCGTTGCATCAGCACCACCACCAGGATCGGCGGCACGATGGCCAGCATCGCGGTGACCATGACCAGGTGCCATTCGGTATCGGCATCGGCAAAGGAAACCATCTTTCTCAACGCGATGACGATGGTGTTCATGTCGTTGCTGTTGGTGACCAGCAGCGGCCAAAGATACTGCGTCCAGCCATAGATGAAGAGGATGACGAACAGCGCCGCGATGTTGGTGCGCGACAATGGCAACAGGATATCGAAGAAGAAGCGCCATGGCCCGGCACCGTCGACGCGCGCCGCCTCGACCAATTCGCCCGGTATGGTCATGAAGAACTGGCGGAACAGCAGCGTCGCGGTGGCCGAGGCGATCAGCGGGATGATCAGGCCGGCATAGGTGTCGATCATGCCGAGATCGACCATCACCTTGTAGGTCGGCAGGATGCGCACCTCGACGGGAAGCATCAAGGTGATGAAGATCAGCCAGAAGAAGGTCATGCGCAGGGGAAAGCGGAAGAAAACGATCGCATAGGCCGACAAGATCGAAATGCAGATCTTTCCCACCGCAACACCGAGCGCCATGATCGTGGTGTTGAGGAGCAGTTGGCCGACGCTGACACCGCCGATGCGGCCAATGCCGCCGAACAGCGCCTCGCTGTAGTTGTTCCACAGCTGGCCGCCGGGCAAGAGCGGCAGCGGCGGCCTGAGGATGGTTTGCAGCGTGTGTGTCGAGGCAACGAACGTGTAGTAGATCGGGAAAGCCACGATCAATATGCCGAGGATAAGCACGGCATGGGCGATGAATGTGCGGAGCGGGGACTGGCCGATCATCGCTGCCCTCAGCCGTAATGGACTTTGCGTTCCACGTAGCGGAACTGGATAGCGGTGAGCGCAATGACGATTGCCATCAGGATGACCGACTGCGCCGCCGAGTCGCCCAGGATCAGATTGACGAAGCCGTCATTGTAGACCTTGTAGACCAGCGTCTCGGTCGCCTTGCCCGGCCCGCCGCCGGTGACGGCATGAACGATGCCGAACGTATCGAACAGGGCATAGACGGTGTTGACGACCAGCAGGAAAAAGGTGGTCGGCGCGAGCAGCGGGAAGACGATGGTCCAGAAGCGCTTGGTCTCGCCGGCGCCGTCCATGGCCGCCGCCTCGATCAGCGTTTTCGGCACTGCCTGCAGACCGGCGACGAAGAACAGGAAATTGTAGCTGATCTGCTTCCAGGCAGCCGCCGACACCAGCAGGATCATGGCGTGGGTGCCGTTGAGCAGCGGGTCCCAGGCGATGCCGAGGCTTCGCAGCAAATAGGCCAACGAGCCGATTGAAGGATTGAACAGAAAAAGCCACAGCATGCCGGCAATCGCCGGCGCCACGGCATAGGGCCAAATCAACAGGGTGCGGTAGAGGCCTTTGCCGCGCACCGCCTTCTCGGCCATGACCGCAAGCAGCAGGGCCACGCACATCGCGACGACCGCGGTCGCAAGCGAGAACACCACGGTGACCTTGATCGAATTGAGGTACGCCGGATCGGCCAGCACCTTGCGGAAATTGGCAAACCAGACAAACCTGGTCCTCAGCCCGAACGGATCCTGTCTGAGCATCGACTGGTAAAGCGCCTGACCGGCCGGCCAGTAGAAGAAAACCAGTGTTATGGCGAGTTGTGGCGCCACCAGCAGGTAGGGCAGGATCTTGTTGGGAAAGACGACGCGGGGAGACAGGCTGATTTCCTTCGCTATCTCGGGGACGCCCACGCGAACTCGCGTGGGCAGACACCAACTGAGATAAACTCGTCAGTTCTCCAGCGCTTCCTTGATTGCGGCGTTGCCGCGCGTAACCGCGTTGTCAAGCGCCTGCTGAGCGGTTTGCTGGCCGGCCAGCATCTTCTCGAACTCCTCGTTCTGGATATCGCGCACCTGCGGCAGGTTCGGCAGCCGCACGCCCTTCGAGTTGTCGGTCGGCGCCTTGCCAGTCATTTGCAGGATGGGTGTCTCACGGCCGGGGTTCTTGTCATAGAAGCCCGATTTCTTGGTCGCCTCGTAGGCAGCAAGCGTCACCGGCAGGTATCCTGACTTCTGGTGCAGATATTCCTGCACATCGGTCTTGGACAGGTAGGCGAAGAACGCCGCGACACCCTTGTATTGTTCGTCCGACTTGGCGCCGAACACCCACAGGCTGGCGCCGCCCGGCGTGGTGTTCTGCGGTGCGCCCTTGGCGTCGCTGTCGTAGGGAAGCTGGCCGATGCCGTAGTTCATGCCGGACTTGACGATGTCGCCGAGGCCGCCCGACGATTCGGTGAAGATGCCGCATTCGCCGGCGAGGAAGATCTGCTTGGCTTCGGAGGTGCGCCCGCCATATTTGAAGGTGCCGTCCTTGGCGAGATCCGCGAGCGCCTGGAAGTGGTTGACAAAAATCGGCGCGTTGATCTTGAGTTCGACATCGCCGCCGGCCAGGCCGTTCTGCTGGGTCGCCCACGACACATCATTCCACGCCGCGAAATTCTCCAGATGGATCCAGGTCAGCCAGGTCGAGGTATAGCCACAAGGGGCGGCGCCGCTCGTCTTGATCTTCTTGGCGGCTTCCCATACCTCGTTCCAGGTCTTCGGCGGGTTGTTCACGTCGAGCCCGGCCTTCTGGAAGATATCCTTGTTGTAGTAAAGGATCGGCGAGGAGGAGTTGTAGGGGAAGGACAGCATGGTGCCGTCCGGCTTCGAATAATAGCCGACGATACCGGGCAGATACTGGCTCTTGTCGAAGGTCATCCCGGCACCGGTCATCACCTCGGCCACCGGCTTGATCGCGCCCTCGGCCGCCATCATCACGCCGGTGCCGACGTCGAACACCTGGAGGATATCGGGCGCCTGGCCGGCGCGGAAGGCGGCGATGCCGGCGTTCAGCGTCTCCGGATAGGTGCCCTTGAACACCGGAACCAGTTCATAGTCGCTCTGGCTGGTGTTGAAATCCTTGGAGATCTTGCCGACGACCTCGGCGTTGGCGCCGGTCATGGCGTGCCACCAGCTGATCTGCGTGACGGCGAAGGCGGAGGTGGTGGAAAGCAGGGTCAAGGTGGCGGCGACACCGGCCGCGAAGCCGAAGAACTTCATGTTTCATCTCCCGTTTGTCATTGGCGAAAGGGGCACTCTCGCAATGCCAATATGTGCCGCCCGTGACAATTGGACAACGGTTTTGTTGCGGGCCGATGAACTTGATTCCACTTAAAGTGGCGTGCGCTTCGAGATGAGACACGATGGAAAGCAATTGAAAAGCCGGCTTACCAATCGAACAACGACGACGACCGGCAATCGTCGGCGCCTCCTAAAGAGCGCACTTTGCGCGACATGAATTAGTCCGACTTGCCGAGCGCCGTCTCGACCAGCCGCTTGGCATCGGGGCTCGACCATTCGGCCGGGCCGTTCATGTGGGCAATCAGGCAGCCTTCACCGTCGATCAGCATGGTGACCGGCAGGCCGAGCGCCAGGCCGCGTGTCTTGAGATCGTTGAACAGCGCCATCGTCGAGTCGCGGTAGTAGCCGAGCGCCTCGACGCCGGTTTCCTCGAGGAACTTCTTCGGCTTGCTGTCGTCGCCGGCATCGACATTGACCGCGACGACCTCGAAAGCATCACTGCCCATTTCGTTCTGCAGCGCGTCGAGCGCCGGCATTTCGGCGCGGCAGGGCGCGCACCATGTCGCCCACAGATTGAGCAGCACCGTCTTGCCGCCATGGTCGGCGAGCGTCATCGGCTTGCCGTCGGGGCTGTTGAAGGCAAGGCCCTTCAGCGATTGCGGCGGATCGGCGGGCAAAAGTGCTGCAACCTGGCCGGTGGCAGCCGCCGCGACCGACTTGGCGCGGTCGGCCTTGGCGGCGCAGGCGACATCGTCCTTGCTGTCGCCAACCGCGACTTGAGCGGGGGCGTTGTTGCCAGAACCGCTTTCGCTGACATATACCGCGACCGCGCCGGCAAGCACGCCTGCCACCAAAGCGGCGAGGATGAGGCGCGGGGCCGGGAAAAATCGATTGCCGTCTGCCATTTTTTAAAACTGCTCCGGAGCACGGGTTATAGCGATGAGCGACAAGAAGGCCAGCAACCAGATGTGGGGCGGACGTTTTGCCTCGGGTCCGGCCGCGATCATGGAAGCGATCAACGCGTCGATCTCGTTCGACCGCAAACTCTACGCGCAGGACATCCGAGGCTCGATCGCCCATAGCGAGATGCTAGCGCAAACCGGCATTATTTCGGCGGCCGATCAAGAAAAAATCGCTCACGGGCTGAACACGATCCTGGCAGAGATCGAAGCCGGCACGTTCGAGTTCTCGACCAGGCTGGAAGACATCCACATGAATGTCGAGGCCCGCCTTGCCGAGCTGATCGGCCCGGCTGCCGGCCGCCTGCATACCGCCCGTTCGCGCAACGACCAGGTGGCGGTCGATCTCAGGCTATGGGTCAAGGACGAGTGCTTTCGCGTCGCCGAGGCGCTGAAGGGCCTGATCACGGCGTTCCTGGAGCGGGCCGAGGAGCATGCGGCAACGGTGATGCCGGGCTTCACCCACATGCAGGCGGCGCAGCCGGTAACCTTCGGCCATCACTGCATGGCCTATGTCGAGATGTTCTCGCGCGACCTGTCGCGTGTTCGCGACGCTATCGAACGGATGGACGAAAGCCCGCTCGGTGCGGCCGCGCTTGCCGGCACCAGCTTTCCGATCGACCGGCACCAGACGGCCAGGGCACTCGGCTTCCGTGAGCCGATGCGCAATTCCCTCGACAGCGTTTCGGACCGCGATTTCGCGCTCGAGTTTTTGGGGCTGGCGGCGATCTGCGCGACGCATCTGTCGCGGCTGGCCGAAGAAATCATCATCTGGTCGACGCCGCAATTCGGCTTCGTCAGGCTGTCGGACTCATTCTCCACCGGCTCCTCGATCATGCCGCAGAAGAAGAACCCCGACGCCGCCGAGCTGGTGCGCGGCAAGACCGGCCGCGTCACCGGCCATCTGGTCGGCCTGCTGACTGTCATGAAGGGCATGCCGCTGACCTACGGCAAGGACATGCAGGAAGACAAGGAATCCGTGTTCGACGTCGCTGAGACGCTCGACCTGATGCTGGCTGCGATGACCGGCATGGTGCGCGACATGACGGTGAATGCCGCCGCCATGAAGAAGGCCGCCGGGTCAGGCTATGCGACCGCGACCGATCTTGCCGACTGGCTGGTGCGTAGCCTCGGTCTGCCGTTCCGCGAGGCGCACCACGTCACCGGCCGCGCCGTGGCGCTGGCCGAAGAGAGGAAGATCGGGCTCGACAGGCTGCCACTGGAAGACTTGCAGTCCATTCACCCCGGCATCACGACGGACGTGTTTTCGGTGCTTGCCGTGCAAAACTCGGTGAAGAGCCGCACGAGCTTCGGCGGCACCGCGCCATCGGAAGTGAGGAAGCAGATCCGCTACTGGAAAAAGCGCATTGCCAGGGCGTGATGCCGGGGTGCAATGCCGGAAAAACTCGGCTAAAAGCGGCGGGCAAAAGTTTCGGACGGATGGATCGATGACCGCAAGCAGGATTTTGGTGACGCTGACGCTGCTGGCGGCGCTGGCAACCGTAACGGCCTGCGGTAGGAAAGCCGGGCTCGATACGCCCTATGAGGCGGCCGTGCAGGCGCGCAAGGATGCCCAAAAGGCAGAGCAGCCCGTGCCGCCGGAGCCGGAAAAACCGGTCGAGGACAAAAAGTTCATTCTCGATCCGTTGATCTAGAGCCGATGAGATCGGCCGATCTCGTCGTGCTCCAACTTCCGGAACCACTCTCGTGAACCATTTCGACTACCGCGACGGCGTGCTGCATGCCGAGGACGTGGCGATATCAGAGATCGCCGCAAGCATCGGCACGCCGTTCTATTGCTATTCGACGGCGACGCTGACCAGGCATTTCCGCGTGTTTGCGCAGGCCTTTGCCGGGCTCGACGCGCTGGTCTGCTATGCCATGAAGGCGAATTCCAACCAGGCTGTGCTAAAAATCCTGGCAAAACTCGGTGCCGGCGCCGACGTGGTCTCGGAAGGCGAACTGCGCCGCGCGCTGGCCGCCGGCATTCCGGCCAACAAGATTCTGTTTTCCGGCGTCGGCAAGACCGCGCGCGAAATGGATCTTGCACTCTCGGCCGGCATTTTGTGCTTCAACGTCGAATCCGAGCCTGAACTGGAATTGCTGTCGGCCCAAGCCGCGGCGTTGGGCAAGGTGGCGCCGATCTCGCTGCGCATCAATCCGGATGTCGATGCCAGGACCCACAAGAAGATCTCCACCGGCAGGGCCGAGAACAAGTTCGGCATTCCCTGGCAGAAGGCGCGAAAGGTCTATGCCCGCGCAGCTGAGCTGCCTGGCATCAAGGTCACCGGCATCGACACTCATATCGGCAGCCAGATCACCGAGTTGCAGCCCTTCGACGACGCTTTTGCGCTGCTGGTGGAGCTGGTCGGCGTGCTGCGCGCCGACGGGCACGCCATCGAGCATATCGACCTCGGCGGCGGCCTCGGCATTCCCTACCGCGTCGACAACAGCCCGCCTCCCCTGCCGGACGCTTATGCCCAGATTGTCAAGAAGCACGTCGCCAAGCTCGGGCTGAAGGTGATGTTCGAGCCGGGCCGGCTGATATCAGGCAATGCCGGCATCCTGGTCTCGCAGGTGATCTTCGTGAAGGAGGGCGACGCCAAGAATTTCCTGGTCGTCGACGCCGCGATGAACGATCTGATCCGGCCGACGCTCTATGACGCCTTCCATGACATCAAGCCGGTGGTGCAGCAGCCGGCCGCGGCGCCGCGCATGACGGTCGACGTGGTCGGCCCAGTCTGCGAGACCGGCGATTATCTCGGCCTCGACCGCGATCTGCCGCGGCTGAAGGCCGGCGACCTGATCGCCGTCGCCACCGCCGGCGCCTATGGCGCGGTGCAGGCCGGCACCTACAACACCAGGCCGCTGGTGCCTGAAGTGCTGGTCGACGGCGACCGTTTCCATGTCGTGCGCCGGCGCCAGACCTATGACGAGCTGATCGGCCTGGATTCGCTGCCCGATTGGCTTGAATAGACCCATGATCCCGAAAAAGTGAGAACCGGTTTTCGGAAAGGATCATGGTCAAACAAGAATAGATCGTCTGCGGCGCTACAGCCGGTGCTGGAGGAGCGCCCTGGTCGCGGCGATCCTCCCTTCGTCGCGGCGATAGAACGTCCACTGCTTGATACGCTTGCTGCGCAGAAGGCCGGCCTGGGTCAGCACCCGCATATGCTCGCTGAGCGTCGCCTGGGTGATGCCAAGCTTTTCCGCAATCAGCAGCGCGCAGACGCCGTCCTCGACCAGATCGCCATCGGTCTGCGGCGGAAAATGCGCGCGCGGATCCTTCAGCCAATCGAGGATTTGCAGCCTGCGCTCGTTGGCGATCGCCTTGAAGACATCAACCTCTTGCATTTAGCCATTTTGCTAAGTTACTAAGTGATGTCAACCCTTGGGAGCAGACCATGCTGAACGGCAATAGCATCACCCGCGAACGCATCGCCGCAATGGAGCCGCGCATCCGGCCCTTCGTGCGTCACACGCCGGTGCTGCGCGTCGACATGGCCGATTTCGGCCGTCCGCCTCTTGGCGTCGACCTGAAGCTCGAATGCCTGCAGCATTCCGGCTCGTTCAAGGCGCGCGGCGCCTTCACCAATCTTCTCGAGCGGCTGGTTCCCAAGGCTGGCGTCGTCGCCGCATCGGGCGGCAATCATGGTGCCGCGGTCGCCTACGCTGCCATGCGGCTCGGCCACAAGGCGACCATCTTCGTTCCCGAAGTCAGCCCGCCGGCCAAGCTGGAACGCATCCGCGGCTATGGCGCCGAGCTGGTCGTCGGTGGCGCACGCTATGCCGAAGCGCTGGCCGCCAGCGAAGACTTTGCCGAAGGTCCGGCGCGCTGCAGATCCATGCGTTCAACCAGGAGGAAACGCTGATCGGGCAAGGCACGCTCGGCCTTGAGATCGAGTCCGACCTGCCTGAACTCGACACGCTGCTGGTCGCCGTCGGCGGCGGCGGCCTGATCGGCGGCATCGCCGCCTGGTTTGCCGGCCGCATCAGGATCATCGCCGTCGAGCCGGAGGGCGCGCCGACGCTTCATCGCGCCTTCGAGGCCGGCCGGCCTGTCGATGCGCCGACTGAGGGCATCGCCGCCGATTCGCTGGCGCCGAAGCGCGTCGGCGAAATGATGTTTCCGATCGCCGAGGCCTTCGTCGAGCGTTCCATACTGGTCAGCGACGACGAGATCATCGCCGCACAGACGGCGCTTTGGGACCGGGTGCGAATCATCTCCGAGCCGGGCGGCGCCGCGGCCTTCGCGGCGATCCTGTCGGGCCGCTACGCGCCGGCTGCGGGCGAGCGTGTCGCCGTGCTGGTCTGCGGTGCAAACGCCAATCCGGGTAAATTCTGACGATAGCGGGGGGCAGTCCTGTTCACGTTTTAGGGAACTGCCTCGCCTTCGCCGTGTTTCTTGGTATGTTTGGAGCGACGTGCATCTAAGACTTTGAGTCCTTCGCATCCGATTTTCGGGCCGGTGCGATAGATTTGTGAGGTTCGGGTTATCCCGCCCGAACAGGAAGGGCCGATGACGCAACGACCCACCTTCACCAGCGATCGCAGCCTGGCCGGGCGCCTTGCCCTGAGCCGGCTGGCAACGCGGGTCTCGATGACGGTCGAGCGTGGCTGGCCGTTGCTGCTTCCACTCGTCATCGTCGCCAGCCTGTTCCTCAGCGTCTCGTGGCTCGGCCTCTTCCTTCTGCTTCCCGACATGGCGCGTATCGGTCTTGTGGCTGTGTTCGCCATCGCAGCCCTTGTCGCGCTCTATCCCCTGCGTTTCTTCCGGGTGCCGTCCAATGCCGAGATCGATCGGCGAATCGAGGCGGCCAACTTATTGCTGCACAGCCCGGTGCTGGTGCAGACGGACCGGCCGAGCGGCAGGGAGAGCATTTTTTCGCAAGCGCTGTGGCGCGAGCACCAGAAACGCATGGCCGAAAAACTCGGCAACCTCGGTGGCGACCTGCCACGCACCCGGGTGCCGGAGCGCGACCCGTGGGGGCTGCGCGCCGTGGCGGCGCTTGTGTTGGTCACGGCTTTCGCCTTCTCGTTCGGACCGTCGGGCGGCCGCATCGCGGACGGGTTCAGTGCCCACGCGGCGCGCGACGCCGTGCCGCCGCGCATCGACGCTTGGGTGACGCCGCCGGCCTACACCGGCAGGGCACCGGTCTTCCTCACTTCCCCAGCCCTCGCCAACCCGGCCCTCGCCAGCAATGCCAATCGGGCGCCATCCACCTTCACCGTTCCGGAAGGCAGCGATGTTTCGCTGCGCGTCACCGGCGGCTCGGGCGAGGAAACGCTGAGCTATGCCGACGCCGACGGCAACGCCCGCACCATCGAGCCGGCCGGTCAGCAGGCCGACGCGGCCAAGCCGGCGGCGGCAACGCCCTCCACGGCAACGCCCTCCACGGTGCGCCAGTTCACCGGCAAGCTGACGGCCAACGGCACGCTGACACTGAACTCGGGCGGCGACGAACTCGGCAGCTGGGCCTTCGCGGTGATCCCGGACAAGCCGCCGCAGATCCGCTTCGTCGGCGAGCCGAAACGCGCCGTCAACGGCTCCTTCGAGCTCAATTACCAGATCGACGACGACTATGGCGCGGCCTCCGCCAAGGCGGATTTCGTATTGGCCGACCCACCGGCGCCGAATGCGCATCCGCTCTATGGCCCGCCCGAAATGCCGCTGACGCTGCCGCGCCGCGGCGTCAAGGGGAATGCCGCCAAGACCACGAAGGACCTGACCGAGCATGTCTGGGCCGGCGGCGACATCAAGCTCAGGCTTGTCGCCACCGACGATGCCGGCCATACGGCAACCAGCGAAACCAGGACCCTGGTGATGCCGGAGCGGCCATTCTCCAATCCGCTGGCCAGGGCCGTGATCGAGCAGCGCCGCGCGCTGGCGCTCGACGCCAACGCCAAGAGCCGCGTGCTCGACCTGATGGATGCGATCACGCTCAGGCCCGAAGACACGTTCGACAATATGGCGCACTACCTCGCCATCATGAGCGCCCGCACCCGGCTGAAGATGGCCGACAGCGACGACAAATTGCGCGACGAGGTCGCCTATCTCTGGGAGATCGCGCTCGGCATCGAGGAAGGCAATCTTTCGGATGCCGAGCGGCGGCTGCGCCAGGCGCAGCAGGCGTTGCAGGACGCGATCAAGAACGGCGCCAGCGACGAGGAAATCGACAAGGCGATGAAGGAACTGCGCGAGGCGATGAACCAGTTCCTGCAGGAATTCGCCCAGCGTGCGCAGCAGAATCCGAACGCTCCGCAGATGCAGCAGAACGGCCAGGAGCTGCGCCAGAGTGATATCGAACGGATGATGGACCAGATCGAGAATCTGGCGAAGTCCGGCGATCGCGACAGCGCGCAGCAATTGCTTTCGCAACTGCAGGACATGATGAACAACCTGCAGGCCGGACGTCAGCAGCAGGGCGGCCAGCAGAACAGCGAAATGCGCCAGCAGATGGACAAGCTCGGCGAGATCATGCGGCGCCAGCAGGAGATGATGAACGAAACCTTCCGCATGGACCAGATGCAGCGCGGCCAGCAACAGCGTGGGCAGAACCGAGACGAGCAGCTCGGCGAGAACGGCGAGCAGGGCCAAATGGGCGAACAGGGCGAGCAGCCCGGCCCAGGCGAAGACCGCGATCCGCTCGGCCGGCCGAAGCCGATGACGCCGGAGGAATTCGCCGACGCGCTGAAGCAGTTGCAGGAAGGCCAGGGCAAACTGCAAAGCGAGCTCGACCAGTTGAGAAAGGGTCTCGAAGGTATGGGGCTCGAGCCCAATGAGGGATTTGGCGAGGCCGGCAAATCCATGGGCGATGCCGAACAGGCGCTTGGCGACAGCGATGGCGATCAGGCGGTCGGTCACCAGGGCCGCGCGCTGGAGGCGTTGCGCAAGGGCGCCAAGGACATGATGAAGCAATTGCAGGCCATGCAGGGCGACGAGGGCGACGGCCAGCGCGGCGGCCGCCAGCAGAATGCCGACCGCGATCCGCTCGGCCGGCCACGCGCCACCGAGGGTCCAGATTTCGGCGATTCGGTGAAGGTGCCGGACGAGATCGACGTGCAGCGCGCCCGCCAGATCCTCGACGCGATCCGCAAGCGGCTCGGCAACGCGCTCAGCCCCGACATCGAGCGCAGCTATCTGGAGCGGCTGCTGGAGCTGAAGTAAAGCCGGCCTGCTCTAACGGTTGGTGAACGCCTCGCGGATCGCCTCTTCCATGCTGGCGATGGCCTCGCCGGAAGCGTTCGGATTGCGCCGCAGCACCACGTTCGAGGAATCGATGTCGCCGAATCCGTCGGCGGCGGTAAGCTCGCGGCAGCCGGCCGGGATGTTGCTGCGCGAGATCGGCGCAATCGCCAGCCCGGAGGTGACGGCAAGCCGCAGGCCGCCATTGGTATCGCTGGTATAGGCGACACGATAGGCGAGACCACGCTGTTCCAGCGACTTGATCGCAAAATCCTTGCACCAGCCGGCGCGATTATAGAGCGCGATCGGCACCGGCCGCTCCTCATGCATATGGTGCAGCTCCGACGTCACCCACACGGTCGGATCATGCATCAGCACCTCACCGCCGGAGAGGTCCTGCCATTCGAACACCACCGCCAGATCGAGCTCGCCGGCGGCGAGCGCCGCGATCTGCGCACCGGAATGCGCGTAGCGGACGGTGATGTCGACCTGAGGATGGCGCTTGGCAAAGGCGCCGAGAGCGCGCGACAAGATCGCGTGGCCATATTCCTCCGGAATGCCGATGCGCACCGGTCCGCCAAGCGGCGTCGCGACCATCGATGCCGCCGTCTCGTCCAGCAGCGACACGATGCGGCGGGCGTTGACGATGAGTTCGCCGCCGCGGCGCGTCAGCGCCACACCCCGCGAGCCGCGCTCGAACAGGCTGTCGCCGACCATATCTTCGAGCTTCTTCATCTGCATCGAAACCGCCGACTGGGTACGGCCGGCCTGCACCGCAGCCTTGGTGAAATTGCCGGCGTCGGCGACCGCGACGAAGGTGCGCAGCAGATCGCTGTCGAGCGTGGGCTTCATTTGTCCGCCATAAGAAAATCTGATCGCTGGCATCATTCCAATTCGTTTGCAACATGTCAAACGGCGGATAATAGTCGCTTCACCCATTGGATATGCGGCTGCGAAATCGGCTGCGGACCAAAAAAGTCCTCACTCGTACCCGCTGCCCGAAATGGTGGCGGGTTCTTTTTGATGCAGGTCGCCCAAAAGCATGTCCTCGGGCCTGACCCTGGGCCTGACCCGAGGGTGCGAAGCGGTTTTGGGCGATATGCATAAAACAAAGTTACGCAGGCCCGGCTCTCGGGCCGCGCACGCAAGGAGCCGTCGAACGACATGCAGAACCGGATCGTCCTCGGCATGGCAAGCCTTTGCCTCGGCGTTCTGGTGTTCTCGCTCCAGGATCCGCTGATCAAGGCCGTATCGGGCACCTATCCGGTGACCGAGGTGATGGCGATCCGCTCGATCATCGCCCTGCCCATTCTTCTCGTGCTGGTTCATGCCGATGTCGGGCTCAGGGCGATCTTTTCGAAGCGGTTTCGCATGCTGACGATGCGCGCCTTGATCCTGTTCACCTCCTACACGCTCTACTACCTGGCGATCGCCGCCCTGCCGCTTGCCGACGCGGTGGCGCTCTATTTCATGGCACCGCTGTTCATCATGGCGCTTGCCGGCCCCTATCTCGGCGAACGGGTAGCGGGGCAGACGCTGGTCACCGTCATGGTCGGCATGCTCGGCGTGCTGGTGATGCTGCGACCCGGCGCCGGGCTGTTCGACTGGGCGGCGCTGCTGTCGCTGGCCTCGGCGGTGCTGTACGGTTTTTCGCAGTTGATGGCCCGCAAGATCGGCGACACCGAATCATCCACGGTCATGGCGTTCTATCAAAACGGCGTCTATCTCCTGGGCGCTGCAGCGGTCGCCGGGCTGTTCTGGCTGTCAGGAATAGCTCATGCCACGCATCCGAGCCTAGAATTCCTGGTCAGGCCATGGATCTGGCCGACGTCAATCGACTTCCTGACGATGGCCGCCTGCGGCGTCGTGGCTTCGGCCGGGATGATCTTGTTGTCGCAGGCCTACCGGCTGGCGCCGGCCAACGGCGTCGCCACCTTCGAATACACCGGCATCATCTGGTCGCCGCTGTGGGGCTTCCTGTTCTTTGCCGAAGTGCCGCGATCGACCACCGTCATCGGCGCCGCCCTCATCATCGGCGCCGGTCTGTTCGCGCTCAACGCCAGCCGGCGCCGGAGCAGCGCGCCGGCAATCGCAGCGACCTGCGATCCGGCCTGACCGCGCGGAATCTTAAACAAAACAGGCGAGCGCCTGTTCGACGCGCGCGCGGATTTCGGCCAGCGTGAACGGCTTCTGCACGACGTCCACAATGACGCCGTTCAATTCCTCGGCGCGCTCGCGCTGGTCGGCATAGCCGGTCATCAGCAAGATCTTCATCGCCGGGAAAAGCGATGCAGCCGCCTTGGCCATTTGGATGCCGTCCATCTCCGGCATCCGGATATCCGAGACGACAAGGTCGTAGCCGCCACGTGCAGCGCGGATCAGGGCAAGCCCTTGCGCGCCGTCGGCGGCGATGTCGATCATATGCCCGGCGCGTTCGAGCGCGCGAGCGGCGAGGGTGCGGACGGACTCATCGTCCTCAACGATCAGGAGCTTTGCCATAGCCGAATGTTGGCGTGGAAAAGTTGACTTTTCCTGAACCGCAACCGCATCGAAGATAAATCTAGGCGTCGCCCTTTACGACGCCGACAAACGGCAGTTCGCGAAAGGCGTGGGCCACATCCATGCCGTAGCCGACGACGAAATAGTCGGGGCAGTCGAAGCCGACATAGTCGGCGTTGAGCGTGGTCTGGCGGCGCATGCGCTTGTCGAGCAGCACGGCGATGGCGCAGCTTTTGGCGCCGCGCGACAGCATCAGGTCGCGGGTGAAGGACAGCGTCTTGCCGGATTCGAGGATGTCGTCGATCAACAGCACGTCTCGGCCGGCGACCTCATTGTCGATGTCGCGCAGCACCCTCACCTCGCCGCTGGTGGTGCCGGCGCCGTAGCTGGAGATGAAGATGAACTCGACCTCCGGCGACAGGCCGACATCGTGCATGGCGCGGATGAGGTCGGCGGCGAAGATGAACGATCCCTTCAGCACCGAAATCACCAGAAGGTCGTGATAGTCGTGCCCGGCGATCTCCTTGGCGAGCTCCAGATTGCGGCGGGCGATCGCCGACGCCGAAAACAGGACCTCGATATCCTTGCCGCGCACAATTGGCATTGGCTGCCCTTCCAGAAATGATCGCCGCTAATTGGCGAAGGTGACCGAGACGGTCTTGACCCCGTTTCTAGGCACGTCGAGCCGGCTGGAAAAGCCAAATCTTTCGCCGGGCGCCAGCGAACGGTTAAATGTCGCCAGCCTATAACGGGTTGTGCGCCTGTCATTGCCGGTGACCCGGACTTCCAGCGGTGGCAATGGCGACGGGCTGGCGCCGTCATTCGCGGCCTCGCCACCGACGAACAGGACAGGTTGCGGCCCGGACGCATCGATACGCGACGTAACGCCTGAAATGGTCAGGGCAGCGCCCGCTTGTCGCGCCGCCAGAAGAAGCGGCGTCTGGCGCACCAGCGCGTGCCCGCCCGAGATCCAGAAGGCTGCAAACGCGGCACTGAGGCCGGCGATCCAGAAGATCGGCCCGCCGCGCGACGCCCGCAGCCGTTCCATCGCCGCTACCGGCTTGCGCAGCATGTCCATGCCTTTGATCGATGGCGTGGTGATCACGCGCAAAAGCGGCGGTGAAACGCCCGTGCTGGCGGTTAAACGCGGCAGCACCTCGTAGTCGGCGTCGACGATGTCACCAGGCGGATCACGCATGATGCGTTCCGGCGCAGGATTTGCGGCCGTATCGGTCATGATTTCGCCGGAAACCGGGCGCGCGGTTCGATCGTCAGCCATCGCGGCCTCAGCACTTCGCACTTGTTCGCTCTTCGTTTCTTATGCGTAAACGGAAATGGTTAACGTTTCCCCCGGAAACCCCTTGTGACGCGCCCAAAAAACCCCAAAATTAACCGCCGGTTAACCATGCCGGCCGATGGTCTTTTCTCAGAGAAGGCTGCCTCGTCGCCGCCGCAAGTTTCAGGTCGTCGAACGTGATCCGCTTCGAAAATGTCGGCCTCCGCTATGGCATGGGTCCGGAAATCCTCCGCGACATTTCCTTGCACATACCGGAGCGCTCCTTCCAGTTCCTGAGCGGCCCTTCGGGCGCCGGCAAGACGACGCTGCTGCGGCTTTTGTTCATGTCGCTCAAGCCGACGCGTGGGCTGATCACCATCTTCGGCAAAGACCGCTCGCGCATCTCGCGCGCCGAGCTGCCGCATCTGCGGCGGCGCATCGGCGTGGTGTTCCAGGACTTTCGCCTGCTCGACCACATGACGACCTATGAGAATGTGGCCTTGCCGCTGCGCGTGCGCGGGCGCGAGGAGGCCAGCTACCGCACCGATGTGACCGAGCTCTTGAAATGGGTCGGTCTTGGCGAGCGCATGCATGTGCTGCCGCCGGTGCTGTCGGGTGGCGAGAAGCAGCGCGCCGCAATCGCCAGGGCGCTGATCGAGCAGCCCGAAATCCTGCTTGCCGATGAGCCAACCGGGAATGTCGACCCGCCGCTGGCGCGACGCCTGTTGCGGCTGTTCATCGAACTCAACCGGCTGGGCACCGCCGTGGTGATCGCAACGCACGACCTCGGCCTGATGGAACAGGTCGACGCACGCCGCATGATCCTGTCCGGCGGAAGGCTGGATATCTATGACTGACCTTTCCGCTCGCCATGTCGAAGACCAACACGCTGACAGGGCTGGGACGCAGCGCGTTCAGCGCAAGATGGCGCCGATCGTGCCCGCCCAGAACATCGCCGGCCGGGCGCTGGTCCTGGTGATCGCCATCATGACATTCCTCTCCTGCCTGACCTTCGGCGCGGTGACGCTGGTGCGCGACACCGCCTCGGTCTGGGAGAACCAGATCTCACGCGAGGCGACGATCCAGATCAAGCCGATGGACGGCCTCGACATCGAGGCAGCACTTGCCCAGGCCTCGCAGATCGCCGGCGAATTCCCTGGCGTGAAGAGCGCCAGGATCGTCGACCGCGATGCCACGGCGCGGCTTTTGGAACCCTGGCTGGGTTCGGGTCTCAACATCGACGAGCTGCCGGTGCCGCGTCTGATCATCGTCACCATAGACGAGACCAACCCTCCCGATTTCGCCGCAATGCGCGCCGCGATCACGCCGAAACTGCCCAGTGCCTCGCTTGACGACCATCGCACCTGGGTCGACCGGCTGGTCGCCATGGCCCGCACCACGGTGACCATCGGCATCGCCGTGTTGGCGCTGATGCTGGCGGCAACCGTGCTGACCGTGGTGTTCGCGACGCGCGGCGCCATGGCCGGCAACGGCCACATCATCGAGGTGCTGCATTTCGTCGGCGCCGAAGCGCGCTTTATCGCGCGCGAATTCCGCCACCACTTTCTCGTCACCGGCATGAAGGGCGCCGCCGCCGGGGGTGCGGCGGCGGTGTTCGTCTTCATCGTCTTCTCGTGGTGGTCGTCGCGAAACATGGCGACGCCGCAGGCCGATCAGGCGACCGCCCTGTTCGGCAATTTCGCCATCGGTTCGGCGGGCTATCTCGGCGTTGTTCTCATGGTGCTGGTCATCGGTGCGCTGACGGCGGCAACCTCCCATGTCACCGTCGTCACCTATCTCAGCGACATCGATGTCCGCCAGCCGGACGCAGGGTGATCACGAATAGAGAATTAGCGTAACGAAATTTGTGCTTTCCGACCTACTAAACGCCGTATTTCGGAGTTAACGATAAGGACGATGGACGCGCGCGACTCGACCGGAATGGCTGGACAGTTGCCCTTGGTGATCACGCGTTCTAGCGAGCGCGTCAAGCCCCGCCGATTGGCGAGCGCGCTACGCATCTCAGCTTTCTTTCTGCTCGTGCTGGCAACGTTGTTTGCCGGCGGCTTTGGCTGGTTCGCCAGCACCGTCAGCCGTCTCGCGACGCCCGCCAATCCGGCAAGGGCCGATGCCATCATCGTGCTGACCGGCGGCCATTCGCGTCTCGACGCGGCCATGGGCCTGCTGGCGTCCGGCAAGGGCGAGCGGCTGCTGATCAGTGGCGTGCATCCTTCCGCCAGCCGCCGCCAGCTTCAGGTCGCGACCCGCGGCGACAAGGAATTGTTTTCCTGCTGCGTCGACATCGACCGTGCCGCGCTCGACACGATCGGCAATGCCGAGGAAAGTGCCAAGTGGGTGGAAGACCACGCCTATGGCACCGTGATTCTCGTCACCAACAACTATCACATGCCGCGCAGCCTGCTGGAAATGGGCCGGCTGCTGCACAAGGCCAAGCTCGAGCCCTATCCGGTGGTCAACAGCAATCTTGGCAATGGCGGCTGGCTGACCAAGCCGAGAGCCTTGCGCGTGCTGTTCACCGAATACAACAAATATCTGCTGGCGCTGGCGCGCGGCATCGTGCCGGTCAAGCCAACGCCAACCGGCATCGCGCTGGCCGAGGCTGTTGCGCCGAACTGAGCCGATCTGGAACCGGCAGCGCTATCATTCCTTGAGCGTGGCGCTTGAGATGCTGCGCAGCCGCGCGATCTCGTGTTCGAGACGTTCGATACGCTTGTCCCGCTCGGCCAGCGCCGCCGCCACATCGGCCGCTTCGAAACGCTGTGGAATGTGCTGCGGGCAATTGGAATCCCAGGCCGAAACCGTGAACAGGATGATCTGCTCCGGGCGCGCCTTGTAGCCTTCCGGCATCAGCTTCGCCATCAGTTCGGCGTCCTGTTCGACGACCCGTGCGCTGCCCCAGATCTTGATGCGCTGCCGATGCGCATAGTCGATCAGGAACAGGAAAGCCCGCGGGTTGTCGTCCAGATTGCCTTGGGTGATGAATTGCTTGTTGCCGGAAAAATCGGCGAAGCCGATCGTCCGCTCGTCGAGCACCTTGAGGAAGCCGGCCGGCCCGCCGCGATGCTGGATGTAGGGCTGGCCCTCACCATTGGCCGTCGACAGGCAGACGCTGGTCTGCGCCTCGATGAAGGCGGCGAGATCGGGCGTGATATCAGCTGGCCAGCTGCCGCGCTGTTCGACGCGGGCATAGGCCTCGCGTGAGCCTTTGCGGGCCTGGATCGCCTTGACGGTTGGCGTAAAGGCGACATCGCTGGTGAAGAGGTGAGCATTCATGGAAAGCCTCCTTCAAAGGCCGAGTTCCGATAGAGAGGGATGACCGTCCGGCCGGCGGCCAAGCGGCCAATGATATTTGCGGTCGGCCTCGAGGATCGGCAGGTCGTTGATGCTGGCGATGCGCAGGCGCATCAATCCAAGCTCATCGAACTCCCAGTTCTCATTGCCGTAGCTGCGAAACCACGAGCCGCTGTGGTCGTGCCATTCATAAGCGAAACGCACGGCGATACGGTTGTCGCGGAAGGCCCAGACCTCCTTGATGAGCCGGTAGTCGCGTTCGCGACCCCATTTGCGTGTGAGGAATGTCTGGATAGCCTCGCGCCCTTGCAGGAACTCGGCCCGGTTGCGCCAGCGGCTGTCGATTGTGTAGGCAAGCGCGACCCGTGCCGGATCACGGGAGTTCCAGGCATCCTCAGCCATGCGTGCCTTCTGTGCGGCGGTCTCGGCGGTGAATGGCGGGAGCGGCGGGCGGCTTTCAGACATGGGAACTCCTTGCGACTGACTCAGGCTGCCCTGCGGGCAGAAACGACCGGAAAGTCGATTTCCGTCCTGGCGACCTCATTGACATAGTTGGTCCAGACATTGAGAGCGACATGCTGGACGATCTCGATGATCTGCGCATCGTCGTAGCCTGCGAGCCTGACGGCGCTGAGATCCTCGTCACCGATATGGCCGCGGTCGCGCGCAATCTTGGTGGCGAAACGCACGGCTGCGGCGGCCTTGGGATCGTTGGAACTGCCCGCGCGATTGGCGACCATTTCGGCATCATCAAGCTTGGCGAGATTCTTGCCGAGATAGGTGTGAGCGGAAAGGCAGTAGTTGCAGCCATTGACCTCGGCAACCGCCAGAGCAATGCGCTCGCGCGTCGGCGCGGGCAGTCGGCCTTTGGCAAGCGCTCCAGACAGGCTGAGATAGCCTTCAAGCGCAGCCGGGCTATTGGAAACAAGCCTGAAGAGGTTAGGCACGACGCCGAGTTGCTTCTCGACGGCATGTAACATCGGCTGCGACGCAGCAGGCGCGGCCTCTATGGACGCTGGTGTAGGGATACGGGGCATCGGCATTCCTTCTCGTTGATCAGCTCGCCGCCAAAACATGGCCCCTTCCATCGCTCGGATGTAGATGCCATATTTGCAACCTATCCTTCCATTTTCCGGGAGAAATATGGATCGCCTCGAGGCCATGTCGCTTTTTGTCGCCGCGGCGGAGGCCGGCAGCCTTTCGGCCGCCGGACGCAGTTTCGGCATCCCGCTTGCAACGGTCAGCCGCAAGGTCTCCGACCTGGAGCGGTATCTGAAGACGCGTCTTCTGAATCGCTCGACGCGGCAGCTGACGCTGACCGACACAGGTCACGCCTACCTCGCTGCCTGCCGTCGCATTCTCGACGAGGTCGGCGAGGCCGAGCGGACTGCCGCCGGCGAATACAGCGCCCCGACAGGCGAACTGATCATCACCGCACCGATCGTCTTTGGCCGCCTGCATGTGCTGCCGGTCGTCACCGGCTTCCTCGCTGCCTACCCCGACGTGACTATTCGGCTGATGCTTGCGGACCGGATAACCCAGTTGACCGAGGAGCACATCGATCTCGCCGTCCGCATCGGCCAGCTTCCCGACTCCAGCCTTGTGGCCACCCGCATCGGCTCGATCCGGCGCGTTGTTTGCGCGAGCCCGGCCTATCTGGCCGAGCACGGCACGCCGGAGGCGCCGAAAGACCTCGCGGCACACAACTGCGTCACCTTCGAGGGGCTCACGGCTCCCGCCGCATGGACTTTTGCCACGGGCAAGACCGACCTCACCGTTCCGATCCGCTCACGACTTCGGGTCAACACCGCGGAAGCGGCGATCGATGCCGCGATTGCCGGCATCGGGTTAACAAGGGTGCTTTCCTACCAGATCGCAGCTGCAGTGCGGTCGGGCACCCTCCGCACCGTGCTGGAGGCATTCGAGCCGCAGCCATGGCCGGTCAGCCTGGTGCATGCCGGCAATGGCCTGCTGCCGGTGAAACTGCGTGCGTTTCTCGATTTCGCCGCCCCACGCCTGAAGAAACGGCTGGTGCAAGAGACGTGGCAGGCCTGACGAACGGGCCGCGGCTTCATCAAGGCGGATCGATCTCCGGCCATCGCACGGTTTCCTTTTTGCCCGCGCTTGGTGTAACCAACGCACACCTCCTCACCGGGCTCTTCCTGCATGCTTTATGTCCGCTCGCTGGCGTTCAACTTCGTCTTCTACGTCAATCTGATCGTCCAGATGATCCTCTGGACCCCGTACTATTTCCTGTCGCCACGCCACCGCGCCTGGTTCGTGCCGAAATTCTGGTCACACACCAGCATGTGGCTCTATGACAAGATCGCCGGCACCAAAAGCGAGATCACCGGCCAGGAAAACCTGCCCGAGGGTTCCTTCATCCTGGCGCCGAAGCACCAGTCCTTCTGGGACGCGATCGCCTTTTTCCCGTTCCTGCAGGATCCGATCTACATCCTCAAGCGGGAACTGACCTGGATCCCGTTCTTCGGCTGGTACATCCTGAAAATGCGGATGATCCCGGTCGACCGCGGCAGCCGCTCAAAGGCGCTGAAAGCGGTGGTCGCCGCGACCAGGCAGGAGCTGGCGCGCAATCCCCGCCAGCTGATCATCTATCCCGAGGGCACGCGCCGGGCGCCGGGCGACGAGCCGGCCTATAAATACGGCATCGTCGAGCTCTATACCCAGCTTGACATTCCGGTGGTGCCGGTCGCCCATGTCGCCGGCCTCTACTGGCCGCGGCGGAAATTCCTGCGCTATCCCGGCACGATCAAGGCCCGCTTCCTGCCGCCGATCCCGGCGGGTTTGGGCAAGCAAGAATTCATGGAACGGCTGATCGGCGAGACGGAAGCCGCCTGCGACCAGCTGCTCATCGAGGCGTCCCAGGCGCCAAACCCGCCGCCAATGCCGCCGACGGCGGTAAAGCGGCTGGGGGAACTTGGCTCCGATGCCCCGACCTGACCATCTAAGCTTGCGGCACTGTCCCCTAGCGAATCACAGCCAGCGCCGTGGTCAACACCAGTGTTGCCGCGAACGTCAGATTAATGATCCGCGAGGCCAGCGGCTTGCGCAGGAACCGCGCAAACGCTGCCCCGGCGAGAAGCCACAGGACATGGATGGCGACGATCATCGAAGCGAGGACCGCCAACCTGAGCCCTGCATCGAGCTCACCGGCGGACGACGTGCCGGCAAATACGGCGGCAATCGCCACATAGGCTTTCGGGTTGGCGACGGCCAGAAGAAACCCGCCGAGGAATGTGGGACGCGCCGCCCCGCCGCTACGCACGGCCAGAGGCGGGGCCGTTGCTATCTGGAAGGCGAGGTAGAGGATGTAGGCTGCGGATGCCACTGCCAGGAGCGGTGTGAGCGTCGGCACAGAGGCGAGCATGGTCGTAATGCCCGTCGCCACGACCAAAAGCACGGCGACCGTACCAAGAATGATGCCCGAGGCATAGCGGAGCGAATCGCGCAGGCCGAAGGCGGCGCCGACGGCGGTGACGCTTATCGTCGCCGGCCCCGGACTGCCCATCACAACCGCCGATGCCAGCACAAGCGCGAGCAATTGCTGCCATAGTTCCGGATGGGAAAAGACCTGTTCGGCCATCTGTATACCAGTATCCAGGCGCGATGCCGGCAAGGGTATGGCAGGGCACACCAGGGCGTCTTGAACGATCGTGCAGGGAGCCTTCCGGCGCAGGCCACGCAGGGTTCTTGGCTGCTGTTTGATCAAGCCGCCGCTTCGCGCTGGCGTCTATGCGCTCGCGCTGTCGAGCTCGGCGATATCGTCCGGACTGAGCTCCAATGATGCGGCGCGGACGAGGCTGTCGACCTGGTCCAGCGTCGTGGCGCTGGCGATCGGCGCAGCTACGCCGGGCCGCGCGATCACCCAGGCGAGCGCCACTTCCGCCGGCTTGGCCGAGTGACGCGCCGACACAGCGTCGAGTGCCGCCAGGACGCGCATGCCGCGCGCGTTGAGATAGTTCTTCACGTCGTCGCCACGCGCGCTTTTGCCGAGATCGGCTTCGCTGCGGTACTTGCCACTCAAAAACCCCTTGGCGAGGCTGAAATAGGTGATGACGCCGATATCCTCGGCCATGCACAGATCGCGCAGCGGTCCATCGAAAGAGGCGCGATCGTAGAGATTGTATTCCGGCTGCAGCACCGAATAGCGCGGCAGGCCCCGCAAGCTTGCCACGTCGAGCGCGGCGCGCATCTGGCCGGCATCGAGATTGGAGGCGCCGACGTGGCGGATCTTGCCCTTGTCGAGCAGCTTCTGATAGGCGCCAAGCGTTTCCTCGTAAGGGGTGGCCGGGTCCGGCCAGTGCGACAGATAGAGATCGACGACATCGGTCTGCAGCCGCTTCAGCGACGCATCGATGGCCTTTTCGATATAGGCCGCGGAGAGGTCTTTCCTGCCCTGCCCCATGTCCGACCCGACCTTGGTGATCACCACAACCTTGTCGCGATTGCCGCGGCTTTTCATCCATTTGCCGATGATCGTTTCGGATTCGCCGCCCTTGTTGCCGGGAACCCAGCGCGAATAGGCATCGGCGGTGTCGATGGCGTTGAGGCCGGCGCCGACGAACCGGTCGAGCAGGTCGAAAGAGGTTTTCTCGTCGGCGGTCCAGCCGAAGACGTTGCCACCCAGAACCAGCGGCGCGATGGACAGGTCGGTTTGACCGAGACGACGTTTCTGCAAGACTGATCTCCGTGGGGAATGGAAAGAAGCGGGCGAAAAGCCCCGTGACCGGCTTAACCTATGGCGGGCCGCACCAACGTCAAAGGGCCGGCCGACTTTTCCACCGACCAGCGCTTCACAAAGGCGCGATCCGTTTCGCCACCTCTTCCAGCCAATGGTCGCGGATCCCCAGCGCCTCGAGGTGCTCCAGCGTGCTGGACACGTAGTCCTCATTCTTTCCCGACTGGCCGACGGCGCCGCGAACGACGCTCGCCGCATCGGCCGCATCGAGCGCACCGGCATATTGCTCGTGGGTACGGTCGACGACATAGGCGACAGCCTCGACCGTCTCGCCTCCGTCCGTCTCGCCGCCATTCTCGCCCCAACCCTTGTCGGCCTTACGCGTGCCCCCCTTGTCGAGGCGAATGCTAAGCATGCGCTCAAGATAGACATTGGTGACCAGTTCGCGCTCACGCAGATAGGTGATGACCTCGTTGCGCAGATCGCCGGGGACGCGGAAAGCCAGCCCGATGCAGGAGCCGCCACGGTCGAGGCCGAGCACCAGGCCGGGCCGTTCGCGCGTGCCGCGATGCACGAAGGAGTAGACGCACAGCGAGCGGCGATAGCCATGGAGGCGGGCCCGCCGCGTCTCGACATGCGCAAATCCCGGCCGCCAGATCAGCGAGCCGTAGCCAAAAACCCAAAAATCGCCCATATCGCCAAGCCTGGTTGCAGCACCGCACTGGAATCGGTGTTTTTTTCAATCCGTCTCCGTCTACCCGATCTTGCCGGAAACGACACCTCTGCAACACGCGCCAACGAGAGCCGCAGCATGACGTCAAATGACGAACGCCCGCCGAATTTTCTCCGCCGGCTGTTCTGGCTCGGCGTTTTCATCGTCGTGCTGTTTGGCCTCTACAGCGCCGGCTGGTTCTACCTGGCAGACAAGGTCAAGAGCGAAGCCGGCAAAGCGGTGGCCGAGCTCAACGGCAATGGCATCGAGGCAGACTGCACCAATCTCACGGTCAGCGGCTATCCCTCGAGCTTCTCCGTTTCCTGCGACAGTCTGGCTTATCAGGACGACACCAGGAACGTCGCCGCCTCGCTCGGCAGCCTCAAAGCAGTCACGCACATCACCCATATCCTGTCGCCTGGCGCCGACCTGCGCGGGCCGCTCAGGACCTCCGTGCCGGGGATGGCGCCGCTGTGGATCGACTGGGACGATCTGCGAGCCAACGTCAGACTGTCCTGGCCCCTGCCCCGGAGCGTTTCACTGGAGGCGGAGGGCCTGTCAGCCCAGACCGATCCGGCCGATGGCACAGACCCGGTCGAGCTGTTCAGCGCTGGGACAGCGGCCGGAGAATTGCGTCCGAACGGCCAAGACATCGACTATGCCGGGAGTTTTACCGATCTCGAAATCGATCCGGGCGCAATCGATGGCCGCGTGCTGCCGCCGCTCGACGGCGGCGGCGACGTGACGCTGAAGAACGGCGTGGCGCTGATCAAGACACAAACAGAGAGCCTGCGCGGCCAGGCGGTGGATATCGGCAAGCTCGATCTGTCGTCGGGGAGCGCGCGCGTCACCGTTTCCGGACCGGTTTCGGTCGATGCCGACGGGCTGATCGACGCCGACCTGATGATCAGGCTCCACGATCCGAAGGCGGTGGCGGCAATCCTCGGCAAGGCCATTCCCGAGCAGAAAAGCCAGATCAAAACCGGCTTTTCCGGGCTGGCGCTGCTTGGCAACGAACCGTCGATGCCGCTTAAGATCGTCAAAGGCAAGGCCTCGCTCGGTTTTATCCCGCTGGGCAGCATCGAGCCGGTCGACTAGGCGATGCGAACCTCCAGTTCTGAAAGACCATGGCAAAACAGGAAAATAGATGAACCGCCCGGTGAAGCTCCTGAGCGTTGGCGCGCTGACGCTCGATACGATCCTTCGTGTCGACACCCTTCCGGCGCGTCAGGGCAAGTTCATCGCGGCCGACGGCGTTCAGATCGCCTCCGGGATGGCTTCGAGCGCGGCCTGCGCCGCACGCCGCCTCGGCGCGCACGTATCGCTGTGGGCGAGCGCGGGAGACGACCTCGTCGGCGATCAGCTGGTCGCCGGCATTGAGGCCGAAGGCGTCGATTGCAGCTTTGTCCGGCGCGTCGCCGGCGCGCGGTCGGCACTGTCGGCCATCCTGGTCGACACGCATGGCGAGCGCATTATCGTTCCGTTCTATGACAAGCTCGCGCAGGCCGACCCCGAAGCGCTTCCCATTCAGGATCTCACCGCATTCGACGCCGTCCTGGTCGACGTGCGCTGGCCGGGCGCGGCAGCTCTGGCCCTGACGGCGGCGCGCGCAATCGGCCGTCCAGCCATACTCGATGCCGACACCGCGCCACGGGCCGTGCTGGAACGGCTGTTTCCACTCGCCTCGCACATCGTCGCGTCGGAGCCGGCGGCGTTCCTCCTGTGCGGTGAGGAGCAAGGCCCGCAGGAGGCCTGTGAAGCGCTGGCCAGACGCACTGATGCATTCGTCGCGGTGACCGGCGGCGCAGCGGGAAGCTGGTGGTTCGACCGCTCGTTGGCGTCGGTGCGCCACGTCGCGGCGCCAAGGATCAAGGCAGTGGATACGCTTGCCGCCGGCGACGTGTTTCACGGCGCCTTTGCCGTCGGGCTGGCCGAGGCCATGCCGATCGAACGGACATTGCGCTTTGCCAGCGCCGCCGCCGCGCTCAAATGCATGCGCTTCGGCGGCAGGCTGGGCGCGCCGGACAGGGCCGAGACGCTGGCGATGATGGCGGCTCACTGGCCGGCGGACTGACGGCCGGGCGGTCGAGACAGGCTACTGCTTGGCCGGGTGCTCGACTGCCTGCCGGCCAAAGTCCGGCACGTCGATGTCCTGGCCGGCCTCGATGATCGAGCGGCGCACGGCGCGGGTGCGGGTGAACAGGTCGAACAGCTTTTCGCCGTCGCCCCAGCGGATCGCCCGCTGCAGCGAGGCCAGATCCTCCGAGAAGCGCGCCAGCATTTCGAGGATAGCCTCCTTGTTGTGCAGGCAGACGTCCCGCCACATCGTCGGGTCGGAAGCGGCCAGACGAGTGAAGTCGCGAAAGCCGGAGGCCGAATATTTGATCACCTCCGACTTGGTCACCGACTCCAGATCGTCGGCGGTGCCGACGATGTTATAGGCGATGATGTGCGGCAGGTGCGAGACGATGGCCAATGTCATGTCGTGGTGCTGAGGATCCATCGTGTCGATGTTGGAGCCGCAGCGGCGCCAGAATTCCGAGAGTCTTTCCAGCGCCTCGGGATCGGTGCCGGGTAGCGGCGTGAAAATGCACCAGCGGTTTTCGAACAGTTCGGCAAAGCCGGCGTCCGGACCCGATTTTTCAGTGCCGGCCAGTGGATGGCCGGGAATGAAATGCACGCCGGCAGGCACATGCGGCTGCATCTGCACAATGACCGAGACCTTGGTCGAGCCGACATCGGTGAGGATTGCGCCCTGCTTCAGCGCCGGTGCGATTTCCTCGGCGACCTCGCCCGAAGAACCGACCGGCACCGAAACGATGACCAGGTCGGCATCGCCGACCGCCTCTTTCGCGTCCATCGCGTAGGAAGAGCCGAGGCCGAGTTCCCGCGCCCGCGCCAGCGTCGTTTCGCTGCGCGTCGCGATGGCAACGTGGCGGGCAAGGCCTTCGCGATGGATTACGCGGGCCAGCGACGAGCCGATCAGGCCGATGCCGATCAGCGCAATCTTTTCGAACATGGGTGATGTCATGGTGTTTTAGCTTTTCAGAAACGTCGCGAGGGCGGCGACTACGCCACGATTGGCCTCTTCGGTGCCGATGCTCATGCGCAGCGCATTCGGGAAGCCGTAGCCGGAAACGCGCCGCAATATATAGCCGTGCGCCGAGAGGTAATCGTCCGCAGCCGCCGCCGAATGCTTTTGGTCCTCGGGAAAGTGGATGAGGACGAAATTGCCGACGCTCGGCGTCACCCGCAGTCCGAGCCTGGTCAATTCCTCGCTCACCCAGGTCAGCCAGGTCTCGTTATGCGCCACGCTGCGCTCGACATGGGCCCGGTCGCGGATCGCCGCAATGCCGGCCTCGATCGCCGTCGCGTTGACGTTGAAGGGACCTCGCACGCGGTTGATCGCATCGATGATATGCATTGGCGCGTACATCCAGCCGATCCGCGCACCACCGAGGCCGAGCTTGGAGAAGGTGCGGGTCATGACCACGTTTTCCGCACCAGCCACCAGTTCGACGCCGGCTTCATAGTCGTTGCGGCGGACATATTCGGCATAGGCTGCATCCAGCACCAGAAGCACGTTTCGAGGCAGGCCTGCATGCAGGCGGCGCACCTCCTGGAACGGCAAATAGGTGCCGGTCGGGTTGTTGGGATTGGCAAGGAAGATGATCCGCGTACGCGGCGTCACCGCAGCGAGGATCACATCGACGTCGGCACGCTCCTTGGTTTCCTTGACCGACACCGGCACAGCACCCGCCGACTGGATGTATATCTTGTAGACCATGAAGCCGTGTTCTGTGATCACAGCTTCATCGCCGGGCGCGAGATAGGTCTGCGCAAGCAGGCCGAGAATCTCGTCGGAACCATTGGAACAGACGATGTTCGCCGGGTTGAGGCCATGCACATCGGCGATCGCCTCCCGCAGGCGCCTGGCGGTGCCGTCGGGATATAGGTCGAGCTTGGCCGCGACGTCGCGCGCGGCCTCTATCGCCTTCGGCGAGGGGCCGAGCGGGTTCTCGTTCGATGACAATTTATGGACCTTGCCAACGTCGGCCGGCGCCGTGCTCTTGCCCGGCACATAGGCTTCGATGTCCATGATCCCCGCGCGGGGTGTTGGACGTACCTGATCCGATGCCTGGTCCATATTGCAAAAATCCGTCGAGAACGCTTCCGCCCGGGAAGCCGCAGCGGAAATACAAGCCGTGGCCCGGAATGTCGAGAGGCGGCAAATGATCGGAGAGCGCTGGCCGTTGACGCCGAGGCGCGCCGGTCCTAGAAGAAGCTGAAATCCCGTGGTGATTTGGCCGGTCGGCTTGCAGCCACGTTAAACAACTCGCTAAAGGGCCGTTTGCATCCTGTAACCGGCTTTGCGAAGGCAATGCCGGTTTTTTTGTCCGCAGCCGGCCGGACAATCGCGTCGACCCGAAAAACGGAATCGATTTTGCGAAGGGTTAATGTAAGAGGACGCGATGGTCGCGCTGCGCACAAAAAGAACCAACAACGAGGCCGACGAGCCGTCGAGCCCGGTGTTGCGTTTTGGTGCCGACAGGCCGCTCAAGCTCGATGCCGGCACGCTGCTGTCGCCGTTCCAGATCGCCTACAAGACCTACGGCACGCTCAACGACGCCCGCTCCAACGCCATCCTCGTCTGCCATGCGCTGACCGGCGAACAGCATGTTGCCAGCACCAATCCGGTGACCGGCAAGCCGGGCTGGTGGGAAGTGCTGATCGGCCCCGGCAAGATAATCGACACCAGTCGCTTCTTCGTCATCTGCTCTAACGTCATCGGCGGCTGCCTCGGCTCGACCGGCCCCGCCTCGACCAATCCCGCCACCGGCAAGCCCTACGGGCTCGACCTGCCGATCATCACCATCCGCGACATGGTGCGGGCGCAATTGATGCTGGTCGACCATTTCGGCATCGAAAAACTGTTCTCGGTGCTCGGCGGCTCGATGGGCGGCATGCAGGTGCTGCAATGGGCGTCGAGCTATCCGGAGCGCGTTTTCTCGGCGCTGCCGATCGCCACCGGCGCGCGTCATTCCTCGCAGAACATCGCCTTCCATGAGGTCGGCCGGCAAGCGGTGATGGCAGATCCCGACTGGCATGGCGGCAAATATTTCGAACAAGGCAAGCGCCCGGAAAAAGGACTGGCCGTGGCGCGCATGGCCGCTCACATCACCTATCTGTCGGAGGCGGCGCTGCACCGGAAATTTGGCCGCAACCTGCAGGACCGTGAAGCGCTCACCTTCGGTTTCGACGCCGACTTCCAGATCGAGAGTTATCTGCGCCATCAGGGCATGACATTCGTCGACCGCTTCGACGCCAACTCCTATCTCTACATGACCCGGGCGATGGACTATTTCGACCTCGCCGCCGACCATGGCGGCCGGCTCGCCGACGCCTTTGCCGGCACCAGAACCCGTTTCTGCCTGGTCTCATTCACCAGCGACTGGCTGTTCCCGACCGAGGAGAGCCGCTCGGTCGTTCATGCGCTGAACGCCGCCGGCGCCTCGGTGTCCTTCGTCGAGATCGAGACCGATCGCGGCCACGACGCCTTTCTGCTCGACGAACCGGAACTATTCGCCGCCATCAACGGCTTCATCGCGTCGGCGGCCCGCGCCAGGGGGCTCAGCGCATGACCCCCAAAGATTACAGCCTGTTCGAACCGGCATCTTGCGCCAGGCATCAGCGCATGACCCCGAAAAGTTGCAGACTTTTCGGATCAAGGTCATGCGCCAGTCAAGAGCCACGATCATGAGTGTCAACCACGCCCAGCGCGTCGACCTCGAAGTCGTCGCCGATCTCATCCCGCCGCAGTCGCGGGTGCTGGACGTCGGCTCCGGCGATGGCCTGCTGCTCGAATTGCTGCAAGCGACGAAGCAGGTCGACGGCCGCGGCATGGAACTGTCGCAGCGCGGCGTCAACGAATGCGTGGCGCGTGGCCTGTCCGTCATCCAGGGCGACGCCGACAAGGACCTCAAATTCTATCCCGACAAGGGTTTTGATTTCGTCGTCCTGTCGCAGACCTTGCAGGCGACCCGCAACCCGAAGCTGGTGCTCGACGAATTGCTCAGGATCGGCAAGCACGCCATCGTCTCCTTCCCCAATTTCGGCCACTGGCGGGTACGCCTTTCGCTGTTCGTCGAAGGGCGGATGCCGGTGACCAAGGACCTGCCCTATTCCTGGTACGACACGCCCAACATCCATTTCTGCACCATCCGCGACTTCGTCAATCTCTGCGAAGAGCTTGGTGCAACGGTGGAAAAGGCAACCGCGCTCGACGCCAATGGCCAGAAAATCGGCCTGTCGATGCCATGGTGGTTCTGGAATTTCTTTGGCCAGCAGGCGGTGTTCCTGCTGAAGCGATAACGGCGACCCGTCGCTTCGGCCAGCCGGCCCGAGTCCGGAGACATCTGGGACTGATCGACGTTCGTCGAGGGTCTAACGATCAAGTTCCGGAAAATACGGATCGGAGAAAAACCGCCGACCGCGCTCGCCTTGCAAACAGTCGACCGGTGCTGCCGCGTCGACCGGGACGGACCCGGGATCGGCCCCGGGACCGGCATTGGGATCGGTAACACCGCTGACCTCGAGGACCAGCTTGCGGCGTATGGCGGTCACGAATTCCGAAGCGGCATAGACCGGCAGCACGAAGGAGCCTGGCCCGCCTGTGACGCACTCGGCATAGTATTGGTCGAGATGGCTGAAGCTGGGCGACGGGCTGATCAGGATCGGCAAGCCATTGATGACGATGCCCTTTGCTATCGCGGCGTCGCGTGTCGTGGCGACGGGCATCCCGATATTGTTGGGGCCATCGCCTGAGATGTCGATGACGCTGCGCGTCGCGTCGAAGGCGGCTCCATCCAAAAGCTTGGCGCCGAAGGCGAGCGCACTGGAAATCGAGGTGCCGCGAAAGCTCCTGAACGGGCGCGCCTCGATCTTGCCGGCGAATACCTCGGCGCTCTCGGCATCGTCGATGACCTGCCAGGCAATGACGGCGTCGTCGCGGACGGTGCCTGCCCATTCGAAATAGGCCAGCGCAATGCGGCCGTTCACGCCCGAACGCACCGCATTGATGAAGTCGGGGTGGCGCAGCGCCTTGACATAGCCGGCGCGCTGCAGGGCGAATTCCTTTTCGTCCATCGAGTGCGAGATGTCGACCGCCAGCACCAGTTCGACGTCCACGGCAATGGTGTCGGCAGGCGCGGCCAAAGGTGCTGCCTGGGCACGGGCAAGGCAGGCAAGCAGGCAGACGCAGGTCGCCCAAAAGCGCGCAGCGGTTTTGGGGTAACGACAAGCATCGAAGCAAAGACTCAAGGCGTGTCGCATGAATCCAACGCCGCAGGCTTCCGAACGATGCCGGCAATCTTTCGCCGCGATCACGGCAAAATAAAGCTTACGGCCGGCTATGCCTGTTGGCGGGCTTTGGCGACGGCCGGGGGTGGTTCGATCGCGCCGGCCCTGACACGGACTGGCTTGAGAGCCGGTCGCTCGAAATCTTTCACGATCGCCAATGAGCGCGGGAAGAATTCAATGTTGTGCTGGCCACGGCCGATATTGAGGATCGCGGCGTCGCCAAGACGCGCCTCCAGCATCGACAGCACCCGCCGCAGCGTCGCGCCGTCGAACGTGTCCAAAGCCTCGTCGATGATCACCCATTTCGGCTGCCGCAAGACCAGCCGGGCAAAGGCAAGCAGGCGCTGCTCGTCATCGCTCAATTCGCGCTCCCAGCGCGCCGGCCGGTCGAGCGAGGATGACAGCCGCCCCAGACCGACCTCGGCAAGCACCGCCGAGATCTCGGCATCGCTGACCGCGGCATCGGCGTGGTCGAGCACCTCGCGCAGCGTGCCGAGCGGGAAATAGGGTTTTCGGGGAACGAAGGCCGGCACCTCTCCGGCCGGCATGCCGATCCGCCCGCTTCCCCACGGCCACAGACCGGCAATGGCGCGGAAGAACAGCGTCTTGCCGGCGCGCGGATCTCCGGTGATCATGACGCGCTCGCCGGCGCGGATCTCGACATGGGGCTCGGCGAGCTTGGTGCATCCATCCCGCGACGCAATTTCGAGCTTGTCGAATGTCAGCCTGCCGTCCGGATTTTCGCCGAACTCGATGCGCCTCTCGCTGTGGTGGAGCACATCCGTTTCGGCAAGCGCGATGCGGAAATCGGCGACGCGCATCAGCGTGGCGCGCCAATCGGCGATGCCGCCGATATTGTTGATGAACCAGCGCAACGAGGAATGCACCTGGTTGAAGGCGCCGACAGCCATCATCAGCCCGCCGAAGCTGATGTCACCGGCGAAATAGACCGGCGCGGCGACGAGGATCGGCGCGACGACAGTGATCCAGCCATAGGTGTCGGTCACCCAGGAAAGATTGATCTGGGCGCTGTAGATGCGCCGCATCGCGCCCAGCACCGTGCCGAGGTCGAGCTCAAGCCGCCGTCGCGCGTCGGCCTCGCCGTGCGCAAGCGCGATGGCATCGACATTCTCGTTGACGCGGACCACCGAGGAGCGCAGCTCCGCCTCGCGCGTATAGCGGTCGCTATTGAAGCGGATGAGCGGCCGTCCGACCAGCCAGCTCAGCCAGGAGGCGGTGCCGGCATAGAGGATTGCGGCCCACACCATGTAGCCCGGAATCGCCAGCGAATAGCCGCCGACATGGAAGACGAAGCCGGAAGACAGCGACCAAAGGACGCCGACGAACGAAACAAGCAGAATGAACGACTGCAATAGCCCTATGCCGAGACCTGTCGAAAGATCGGAGAGATGCCCGGCGTCCTGCTGCAGGCGCTGGTCGGGGTTGACGCCGATGGCGCCGGCGTTGGCGAGCCGGAAAGCCCGCGCCGGCCGCATCCATTCACCGATCAGATCGACGGTCAACGCCTCACGCAGCTTCAGCCGGATCGCCTGGTCGAGCCAGGTCTGGCCGACATTGAGCACCACAAGCCCGCCGGCGATGGCGGAAAACACCAGAAGCTGGTGCAGGAAACCCTGCATGTCGCGCCGAGCCAGCGCGTCGTAAAAGGGCTCGTTCCAGCGATTGAGCAGAACCTGCCCGATCGAGGTTGCCACAATGACGGCGACTATGCCGAGGCAGGCCCAGAGCAGTTGTTTGCGGATCGGCGACTTCGCCAGCGCCAGCCTGATTGTCGCCAGCTGGTCGCGCAGGCTGCTAGCTTCGACCGACGCGGCAATCGGCTTGGCGCTGGCCTCGAAATCCGGATGATCAGCCATTGATGAAGACCCTTCGCAAGCGGTGCTGAAACCGGTGAGCAAGTCGACTCAATCGGGTAGCAAACCCGCCCACGACAGATAGGTGGGAAAAAGCGTGATTCCGATCACGAAAACGTCATCGACGGCCCGGCGACGGCGCGTTCCCGGTCGGCGATATCCGGCCGAGCCTTGTGGCGCCATGCGGCGAGAAAACCGGCACGAAGACGCGGCGAGAGGCGCGCTGGACGACCGGCACACCCTGATAGAGCCGCTTCTGCGCCTCGACGACGATGACGCCGGAAAAGATCGGCCAGAACCTGCGGCCGGCGCGCTCCAGCACATTGTGGAACCGCATCATGAAGCGTCGCCGCGATGGCGGGAAGAACAGGGCGTCGGACCAGGCCGCGGGCGTGAAATTCGCTTCGCGCAGCAATTCGGTGAGCTGGCCGCGCGAGAAAGGCCGGCCGCTGCCGAACGGCGTATGCTCGAAACGGGCCCAGACACCGCGCCGGTTGGGCACGACGATGACGACGCGGCCTGCGGGCGACAGCACCCGCCAGATTTCGTTCAGCGTCTCGCGCGGGTTCTCGGCATGTTCGAGTGAATGGACGAGCAGCATGCGGTCGATGGAGGCATCGACCAACGGCAATTCCTCATCGAAGACCAGCGCGGTCGCGGTCGGCCCGGTGGCCGGCCAGACCACCGCGCCTTGTGTCGCCGGCATGAAGGCAAAGACACGTTCGGCATCGGTGCCGAACCGCTCCAGCCACGGCAAGGTGTAGCCGAGGCCGACCAGCCGCTCATTGGGCACGACAGCCCATATCGAGGACAACGCCATGGTGATCGAGCGTTCGGCCAATCGCCCGAGCGTGGTCGAATAAAAGGAGCGAAGGTCGACGATATCGGAATGCATGCGCGGCACGCTATCTTCGATGCTGTCCAAGTTCAACAAAGGCGCCCAGTTCTACAAAGACGGATGACATCCGCGGGCAAGCGCCCTATGTCTGCGGCGACTGCTGCATCGGCCAGAAATCGGTTTCGATTTCGGATGACACGATGCAGCAGGTAAAAAGTGTCAGAAGCGTCCTTTGTGCGTCCAACTGGACGCGCGGCGCTCTCGTGGAGAGATGCGATGCCGGTTGAAATCGAACAATTCATGTGCCGCAGCGACAATTTCGGCGTGCTGGTGCATGACCCGAAAAGCGGCCAGACCGCGATCATCGACGCGCCCGAGGAGGCGTCGATTCTGGCCGCGATCGAGCGCACCGGCTGGACGCCGACTATGATCCTGACCACCCACCACCATGTCGACCATGTCGAGGCCAATCTGGCGCTGAAGGAGCGCTTCAAGCTGCGCATCGTCGGACCGGAAGCGGAAAAGGCAAAAATCCCCGGCATCGACGAAACCGTCGAGCAGGGTTCGGTCATCCACCTCGGCGAGGAGAGGATCGACGTGATCGCCACGCCCGGCCACACGGCGGGCCATGTCTCCTATCATTTGCCGGAGTCGAAAGTGGCGTTCACCGCCGACACGCTGTTCGCACTCGGCTGCGGCCGGCTGTTCGAATGCAAGCCGCCGGTGATGTACGATTCGTTGAAGAAGCTCGCGGCGCTTCCGGCCGAGACGGTCGTCTATTGCGGCCATGAATACACGCTTTCCAACGCCCGCTTCGCGCTGACCGTCGACCCGACCAATTCGGCATTGAAGGAGCGCGCCGCGAAAATCGAAGCGCTGCGCGCCGACGGCAAGCCGACGCTGCCGACCACGATCGGTGAGGAACTGTCGACCAATCCGTTCCTGCGCTGGCACGATCCGGCAATCCGCAAGCATCTCGGCATGGAGAACGCCTCCGACGCCGAAGTGTTCGCCGAAATACGCAAGCGCAAGGATAATTTCTGAGCACCGTTGATGGTCTGGCATCCATGAAGGTCTGAGGAAAATGACCAGTCCCGCCGAAA
Organism: Mesorhizobium sp. WSM4817; assembly: GCF_055811135.1. NCBI lineage: Bacteria > Pseudomonadati > Pseudomonadota > Alphaproteobacteria > Hyphomicrobiales > Phyllobacteriaceae > Mesorhizobium > Mesorhizobium sp. WSM4817. The sequence goes on from NZ_JBVVQQ010000020.1 coordinate 60,881, forward strand.
TCATCGCGGCGCTCGGCCTGAAACCGCATCCGGAAGGCGGCTGGTATGCCGAGACCTTTCGCGATGGCGCGGAAGGCGCTCGCGGCCATTCGACCGCGATCTATTTCCTTTTGGAGCAGGAGCAAGTGTCCGCCTGGCACCGCGTCAAGGACGCCGCCGAGGTTTGGCATTTCTATGCCGGCGCCCCGCTGGCACTGTCGATGCATCGGGAAAACGGGCCGGTGATCGAGCAGGTGCTCGGCACGGCATTGGCGGCGGGCGAGCGGCCGCAGATCGTTGTGCCGGCAGGCTGGTGGCAGTCGGCGCGCAGCCTGGGCGAGTGGACGCTGGCCGGCTGCACCGTGGCGCCGGGCTTCGATTTCGCCGGCTTCGAGCTGGCCGAACCAGGCTGGAGTCCTAGCCCAGCAGGAAACCCATCGTGATCGCCAGCTGGGCGGCATAATACAGCACCCAGACCGCGCGGCGCGTCCAGTCGCGGTGCGGCGAGATGGCGCTCAGCAGGAACTTTTCCGAGGCGAGCAGCCCGTCGGACGCCATGAACAGCACGGCGCCGACGACGACCCAGAAATTGCTCAGGGTCAGCGCCGAAATGCCCATGGCAAAAATTGTCGCGATATAGACGCTGATGGGAAGGCGCAGGGCGGGGCCGACACGGCGCCAGAGCGCAAAAAGCATGGCGAGCGCCAACACGGCCATTGCCACGGCAATCGCCGCGCGCCACGGCTCGGCCGAGAGCAGCCCGACCCCCTCGCCGGAGCGCAGGAACAGCGCGATGTAAAGCCCATGCGCCACGAGAAAACTGGCCAGCCCGCCGACAAAAGCCTTTTCACCGTCGCGCGACAGAAATGCGTCGCCGATGGCGCTGAGCGCCAGCGCCGCGATGAGCAGCCACGGACCGCCCCGCAGCGATGCCAGCACGGTGAGCATTGCCACGGCCAGCGTCTTGACCGCGGAACGCGCAAGCTTCGGCGGCATGTCGATGGTGAAGGCGTAGATCACCGCGGCGGCCAGCGAAAACAGCAGCGTCGCATTGGCGTCGGCGTCGATGCCGCCGGGAAACGGCATCACGCCCCTGCCTCGCTCGCAGCCCTCTTGCGCAAGAACAGCGATTTCGCCGCAAGCGCTGCGCCGCCGGTGATCAGCACGCAGGCGGCGAGGATGCGCAGGGACGGCTCGGCGAAGCCGGCTGATATCAGCACCAGCGTCGACAGCAGCGGCGCGGCATAGCTTGCCGCGCCCAGCACCTGGATGTTGCCGCGCTTGACGCCGATATCCCAGGCGTAGAAGGCCGCGCCCACCGGCATCAGGCCGAGGCCGAGCACGGCCAGCCACTGGCCGGCGCCGACAGGCAGCACCGTCTCTTCCAGCATCAGATGGCAGACAAGCGAAAGCGCTGCCGTGGCCGCACAGAACCAGGTGACGATGCTGGTCGGCACCGACGGAAAGCGGCGCGACAACAGCGAATAGGACGACCACAGCACGGCGCAGACGCCGGCCATCGCATAGCCGAAGGCATAGCGCGCGTCGAAGGCAATCCCGCCGCCCTTGGTGACGATCAGAAAAGTGCCGGCAAGGCCGAGCAGTGCGCCGACGACATGGTTCCAGGCCAGCCGCTCGCCCGGCATCAGCGCCGATCCGAGCACGATGAGCAGCGGCCACAGATAGGCGATGAGGCTCGCCTCCACCGCCGGCGCGTTGCGCAGCGCAGTGAAATAGAAGAAGTGATAGCCGAACAGGCCGGCAATGCCGATCAGCCACACTTGCGGCGGTATTTTCTCGCTCCCGGCGGTGGCCGGCATGAACAGCCGCGCGACGAGCCCGACGCCGGTGCCGATCGTGAAGGTGATCGCAGAAAGCAGGAACGGCGGCACCGCGCCGGAAGCGTCCGTAAGCAGCGCCAGCAGCGCCCACATGGCGACCGCCGAGAAGCCGATCAGTGTTGCGCGCCCCATGTCCGTCTCCGGCGGCGCGCGATCGCGCCTATTCTGTCGCTTCGAACCGCTCCGCGCTGACGGTGAGGGTGCCGATTTTCGTGCCGACCGTGGCGTGGATCGGCGCATATACGCCGGTTTGGCCGACCGGTGCAAACGTCACCATGATGCGGCTGCGCTTTCTCAGGTAATCCAGGGATTTGCGGTTCTTGCGATAACCCGCCACCGGCTCAAAATCCAGCCGGCAAGTGACGGTATCGCCCTCGTAGCCGCGCACCGAGGTCGAGCCTTTCGACTCGTAGGTCAGCGTCAGATCAGCACGCATCTCGCCGTCATAGAGCTTCACCGTGCGCCCGCAGACCTTGTCGAGACTATCGGCATGGATGACGGTGGCGGCCATCGGATCGAGCACCGAGGCGAGATGGCTGGCGGCCAGCGGTATCCATTTCTTGGAATTGCGCTTCTTCGGCGCAGGCACGACCTTGGTCGCGGTAACAGTGCCGTTGGCGAACTGGATATCGATCATCGATGCCTTGTCGCCCGATTTGTAGTCGGCGCGGAACGCCTGCGGCTGCAATTGCTTGCCCAAAATCTTGCCCTTCGACGAGACCGTGCCACGCGTGTCGTCGAATATTGTGGCGAGGCCGGCGCTGGAGACGCTGCCTTCGATCGAATAGGTATCGCCTTCGTAACTGCTGGAAAAGCTTGCCTTGGCCACCGAGAAGCCGTGGACCGAAACCGTATACTCGCCCTTGAAGGATTGTTGCGTGGCGGCAGAAATTGCCGTCGGCAGCGCCACGGCGAGCGATGCAAGGAGAGCATGAGACGAACGAAGCATGGCGGGATCGATCCTCGATTTCAGCAGAAGCGCGCAACTCCAGCCTGGCATCTCCTTGTGCGACCGCTTATAGACTGAATTTCGGCCTTTATGTGAAAGACGTCGTCACACCCGGGCGCAAGCCGGAGCTTGACGCATCGCCGAAATGCAACTATGGAACGCCAACTTTTTCCATAAGGCCGCCTGACCGAAACCGCGCGCCACCCGGCGCGGGTTGAATGTTTGGCCAGACCGAGAACTGAAGGTTTAGAACCATGTCCCGCACCTGCGAACTCACTGCCAAGGCAGTCATGTCCGGCAACAATGTGAGCCACGCCAACAACAAGAGCAAGCGTCGCTTCCTGCCCAATCTCGTCAATGTGACGCTGATCTCGGAAGCGTTGAACCAGAATGTGCGCCTGCGCATTTCGGCCAATGCGCTGCGTTCGGTCGAGCATCGCGGCGGCCTTGATGCGTTCCTGGCCAAGGCCGACGCCAAGGAGCTGTCGCAGCGCGCGCGGCTGCTGAAGAAGCAGATCGCCAAGAAGCTCGCCGAACAGCCGGCCGCTTAATTTTTCAGGCAGCCGCCTTCGGCATCGGACCGAAAAGTGCGAAGCGGTTTTCGGAGAAATCCGATGGCCAAACAGCAATGGAGTGTCGTCCGAACTCGGCATGACACCCCGCTGGTTCCATTACCCAGGATAAAAAAATGAGCTTTTTCTCCCGATATCTGCCCTTTGTTGCGGCCATGGCGCTTGTCGTGGTGGCGTCGAACGTCCTCGTGCAGTTCCCACTGCAGGGTGCAATCGGCGGCCTGTCGCTGGCCGACATTCTGACCTGGGGCGCCTTCACCTACCCGTTCTCCTTCCTGGTCACCGACCTTGCCAATCGCCGCTACGGCCCGGCTGTGGCGCGCCGGATCGTGTTTGTCGGCTTCACGGCGGCAGTGATCTGCTCGGTCGTCATCCCGCCCTTGCTGTTCCGCTGCGGCCTGATCGAATTCGAAACGGCTGCCGACCGGCTGGTGCGCATTGCAGCGGCTTCCGGCACCGCGTTCCTGATCGCGCAGCTGCTCGACGTGACCGTGTTTAACCGGTTGCGCCGGCAGAGCTGGTGGCGGGCGCCGATCGTCGGCACGCTGGTCGGCTCGGTGTTCGACACCGCCGTGTTCTTCACGGTCGCCTTTTCGGCGGCTTTCGCCTTCGCTGGCCCGAACGATGGCTTTGCGCTCGAAACCGCGCCGCTGATCGGCGTGCTGCCGGTCGAGGCCATGCGCTGGGTGTCATGGGCGCTCGGCGACCTCGGCGTGAAGCTGATCATCGCCGTGGTGGCGCTGATCCCCTACCGGCTGCTTGCCGCCCGCTGGAGCCAGCCGGCACTGGCGGCATAGAGCATGATCCCTGAAAGTGGGAACCGGTTTTCGGAAAAGATCATGCTCACAGGTTCTCAAGCATGATCCCATGGGTCCAACTCGATACCGCGAAAGCGCCTGACGGCGACCATGAGCTCCGCCTGAAACAACGCGGCGCCGAATTCTCGATCATGCTCGGCTCGAACGAGCTGATGAACAGTCGCCTCAGCGGTTCTGAGGAAGCGCTGGCGAGGCTGTCCTGCCAAAGGATTGCCGGCCGCCGACAGCCGAAAATCCTGATCGGCGGGCTGGGCATGGGTTTCACGCTGCGCGCCGCGCTTGCCGAGCTTGGCGCCGATGCCGGCATCGTTGTCGCCGAGTTGGTGCCCGCCGTGGTGGCGTGGGCGCGCGGCCCGATGGCCTCGTTGTTCGGCGGCTGTCTCGACGATCCGCTGGTGACCATTCGCGAGGCGGATGTCGGGCAGATCATACGATCGGAAGCCTCGGCTTGGGATGCCATCCTGCTCGACGTCGACAATGGGCCGGAAGGGATCGTCCACAGGGCCAACGATGCTCTTTACAGTATAGCCGGGCTGATCAGCGCGAGAGCAGCGCTCAAGCCCGGCGGCGTGCTGGCGGTCTGGTCGCAGGGACCCGACAGCGGTTTTACCCGTCGGCTCAAGCAGGCGGGCTTCGCGGTCGAGGAGGCCAAGGTGCGAGCCAATGGCAAGCGCGGCGCACGCCAAATCATCTGGATCGCGACCAACGGACCCCGGCCTGCTGCAACCGGCGCCAAGCTGTAGCTTGTTATCGGCCGTCCTTTGCCGACCGCCTCTCAATCCTCGTGCAGCACAAATTCCAGATACAGATTACGCTGTAGCATCGAGTGGTTGTCGTCCGAAACCAGCGACACCATCAGCGCGCCGTCGTCGCGGGTCCAGACGTCGAGCCCTTCCATATTGTCGATCTGGTAGCCCATGTCGGCTTCCATCAGCATCGGCCCGTCGGCAACCGCGCCCTTCTCGACGCTTTCGCCATAGATGCGCCGCAGCCGCATCTTGACGCCGCCGGCCATCGAAAAGCTGCGCTCCAAAAGCAAGAGGTCGCCGTCCGGCAGGAAGGCGCCGTCGGCAATGTCGAAATTGCCGTTGCGCTTGACGGTGAAGACGCCCTTGTGCGGCCCTTCGATAACGGCCGCATAGATGTTGCCTGACTTGTCGAGGCTCTTTTCCGAGACCACGACCAGCCCGCCTTGGTGCTGGCCGTCAGGATTGGCGTGGGTGACGGTCTCAAAGCCGCGATTGCGGCGAAGCTCCCAGGCTGGAATCAGGAAGTCGAGTTGCCTGAACGGCGGCTTCATGTCGCCCGGTTCGATCTTGAACTGTGCAATGCGGTGATCGCGCTCGAAGCCGACTGTGGCAATGCCGTCCTTGAGCGCAAGGCCTTCGGCGTCGACCTCCCATTTCTCGGCGATCAGCTGGCCTGCCTCGTCGGCCATCTGCTGCATACGGAAATTCCGGATGCCGGATGGGCGCTTGTCGGCATCATGGGTGACGGTGCCGAAGAACCAGAAACCGGTGTCGGCGACGCCGATGAAATCACTGCCGGGCTTGCGGAAGCGAAACGCCGACAGCGCGCCGAAATCGCGTGACGGCGAGGTCATTTCCAGCCCGCCGACGAATTCGAGCGGGCCGAACCGCTTTTCATCACCGCCGATATGAAACCGGTTTATCAGCCGTGCCGAGATTTCGATCGGCTCGACCGCAACGGTGCCGGCAGCGATGGGAGGCGACAAGGCGATGCCGGCAACGAACAGGGCTGTGGCGGCGAAAAGCGTCTGCCGAAAGCCGCCCCGCGAAAAAATCATCCGGCGCGCCGCATGCCGCCGCGTCGCGTGTCGCGCGTACTTTCCTCGCCAAACAGCGAGGCCAGTTGCTCGGTCATGGCGCCGGCCAGTTCCTCGGCATCGACGATGGTGACGGCGCGGCGATAGTAGCGGGTCACGTCGTGGCCGATGCCGATGGCCAGGAGCTCGACCGGCGAGCGCGTCTCGATCAATTCGATCACCGCGCGCAGATGCCGTTCGAGATAGTTGCCCGGATTGACCGACAGCGTCGAATCGTCGACCGGCGCACCGTCCGAGATCATCATCAGGATCTTGCGCTGCTCCGGCCGGGCGATCAGGCGGTTGTGCGCCCACAGCAGCGCCTCACCGTCGATGTTTTCCTTGAGCAGGCCCTCGCGCATCATCAGGCCGAGATTGCGCCGCGCCCGCCGCCATGGATGGTCGGCGGATTTGTAGATGATGTGGCGCAGATCGTTGAGCCGCCCAGGATTTGGCGGCTTGCCTTCCTTCAGCCATTTCTCGCGTGCCTGCCCGCCCTTCCAGGCGCGGGTGGTGAAGCCGAGGATCTCGACCGAGACGCCGCAGCGTTCCAGCGTGCGCGCCAGAATGTCGGCGCAGGTGGCGGCGACGGTGATCGGCCGGCCGCGCATCGAGCCCGAATTGTCGAGCACCAGCGTCACCACCGTGTCGCGGAATTTGGTGTCGCGCTCCTGCTTGAAGGACAGCGGCTGCATCGGGTCGATGACGACGCGCACCAGCCGCGCCGGATCGAGATAACCCTCTTCGAGATCGAAATCCCAGGACCGGTTCTGCTGCGCCATCAGGCGGCGCTGCAGCCGGTTGGCCAGCCGGCCGACGACGCCGGACAGGTTGGCAAGCTGCTTGTCGAGGAAGGCGCGCAGCCGATCCAGCTCTTCCTCTTCGCACAGATCCTCCGCACCCACCGTCTCGTCGAAGGCGGTGGTGAAGACCTTGTAATCGATCTCCTTCGACAGATTGGAGAAGGGATTGTCGTTGCGGCGCGCCTCGCCGGGCGTCTCGGCATCGGCATCGTCATCGTCGGACAGCTCATCGGCGGTAGCATCGGATGCCTCCGTCTCGGCCGATTGCTCGTCGTCGGACGACGCCTCGGTATCGTCCGACTGCGACTGCTCGGAGCCGGAATCGTCCTCGCCGCCCTCCTCGCTCTGCTCCTCGCCTTGCGGCTGGTTTTCATCGTTGTCTTCGGAGTCTTCGGTCTCCTGGTCGTCGCCGAGTTCCTCGGCCATTTCCATGGAAGCCAGCATCTCGCGCACGACACGGGCGAAGGCCTGCTGGTCGTCGAGCTTTGCCGACAGTCCGTCGAGATCGGCACTTGCCTTCTCCTCGACCCAAGGGCGCCAGAGGTCGACCAGCCGCTCGCCGCTCTTCGGCACGGCGCGGCCGGTCAGCTTTTCGCGCACCATCAGGGCCAGCGCCTCCTCGATCGGCGCATCGGCCTTGTCCTTGACGTCGATGAGGTTGGCCCTGGCGTATTTGTCCTCGAGCATCGAGCCGATATTGTCGGCCACACCCTGCATGGCGCGGGAGCCGATCGCCTCGACGCGGGCCTGCTCGACCGCATCGTAGATGGCGCGGGCCTGCTTGCCCTCCGGCGCCAGCCTGGTGTGGATGCGCGTGTCGTGGCAGGCGCGCTTCAGCGCCATGGAATCGCCGAGCCCGCGGGTGATGGCGATGTCAGCCTTCGAGGCTTTCTTCGGCAGTTCAGGCAACCGGGCGCGGCTGCCGGCGAGCGCCGGCCGATCCTTGGCGAAACCGACTTCGAGGTCCTTGTCGCCGGCAATCGCGCGCATGCAGACGGTGACGGCGCGCTTGAAGCTGTCGGCTTCAGACCCCGTCTTCGACTTGTTGCGCGTGTTGTCGCCCGGACCCGCCACTTACAGTACCTCTTCTCCTGCCGCTAGTATCAGCTTCTTCACCGCAGCCTGCTGAATATCTTTGAGCCGCGCTGGATCGCCCGCACAGTCTTCCTGATCTAGCGCTCCTGGACTAGCGCCTTTCGGCGTCGAGATGGTCCCGGTCCGGATATCGATCTGCCAGGCACTCGACCACGCACCGCCATTGTGACAAATTGAGTAGACGCAAACCACTCGAACCGTTTTACCGCTGTTACGTGCATCCCCGCAGGACGCGCCGCGCTCGGTCATCTCGCGGGTGAAGAAACTCTGCGATTGGCTTAGCTGTTTAAGACGCGCGCTCCCGTCAGCAGCGTCAAGGTTCCGAAAAAAATCTCGATCAGTACCGGGTCGGATCGTCTCAATCGAACAACCAACCAGGGTTGCGAGAAAGATGCCTGCAATCAGGGACGATCGAGCACGCCCGTCCAAATCGTTAGCCCAGAACCACGTTGGCGGCGCTCTCCGGCAAATCCTGGCCGAAGGCGCGTTGGTAGAACTCGGCCACGAGCGAGCGCTCCAGCTCGTCGCACTTGTTGAGGAAGGTCAGCCTGAACGCCATGCCGATATCGCCGAAGATCTCGGCATTCTCGGCCCAAGTGATGACCGTGCGCGGGCTCATGACGGTCGAAAGGTCGCCATTGATAAAGGCCGAACGCGTCATGTCGGCGACACGCACCATCTTATTGACGATCTCCTTGCCCTTGGCATCGCGATAGTGCTTGGCCTTGGCCAGCACGATGTTCACCTCATTGTCGTGCGGCAGATAGTTCAGCGTGGTGACGATCGACCAGCGATCCATCTGCGCCTGATTGATCTGCTGGGTGCCGTGATAGAGGCCGGTGGTATCGCCGAGACCGACGGTGTTGGCGGTCGAGAACAGCCGGAACGCCGGATGCGGGCGGATGACCCGGCTCTGGTCGAGCAGCGTCAGCCGGCCGGACGATTCCAGCACGCGCTGGATGACGAACATCACGTCCGGACGGCCGGCATCGTACTCGTCGAAGCACAGCGCGACATTGTGCTGGTAGGCCCAGGGCAGGATGCCGTCGCGGAATTCGGTGATCTGCAGCCCTTCCTTGACGACGATGGCGTCCTTGCCGACGAGGTCGATGCGGCTGACATGACTGTCGAGATTGACGCGCACCATGGGCCAGTTGAGGCGGGCGGCGACCTGCTCGATATGTGTCGACTTGCCGGTGCCGTGATAGCCCGACACCATGACGCGGCGGTTGTAGGCAAAGCCGGCGAGGATCGCCATCGTCGTGTTCTTGTCGAACAGATAGTCGGGATCGATGTCGGGCACATGCTCGCTCGACACCGAATAGGCCGGCACCACCATCTTGGACTCGAAGCCGAATTTCTCCTTCACCGGCACGGTGGTGTCGGGCAGGTTGGCGATGTCGCGATCGACCTTGTTCATCTTTATCAACGTCTCCACGGGCGAAGCGCCTGATTTCGCCGGCAATCGATTTTGTCCGGGGGCGGTCTTAGAGCCTTTTCCAACCTTATGAAAGTTGGAAAACGACACGGACCGTAAGGTCGCTCAGCACAATCCTGCCTGCTTGAGCACGCGATAGGCCTGGAGCACATCGCGGAACCGGTCTTCCGAACCTCTGTCGCCGCCATTCGCATCCGGGTGGTGGCGTTTCACCAGTTCCTTATAACGCGCCTTGATGTCCTTGCCAGTCGCCTTTGTATCAAGACCAAGCGTTTCCAGCGCCTTGGCCTCAAGCGGCTTGGCCTTGCGCTCACGCGCCTCGCGCGGATCCTTCGGGCCTTTGAACAGGTCGAACGGATCGCGCATGCGGTTGTAGTAGCCGGCGCGGCCGGAACGCTGCTGGGCGAAATCGGGCGAGGAGTGCGTCGAGGCGCCGTTGACGCCCATCTTCCATGTCGGCCGGTGGCCGGTCATCGCTTCCTTCTGGAAGCGGGCGATCTCGGTATCGGGGACACCGGAGAAATAATTGAAGCCCTTGTTGTACTCGCGCACATGATCGAAGCAGAACTGAAAATACTCGCCCTCCTTCATGCGCCCGACCGGCGCGCGATGGGTGCCGGCCTCCTTGCAACCGTCCCACTGGCAGATCGGCGAACGAGACTTCAGCTCAGCATCCTTCTCCGGGCGGATGCGAATTTTCTCGAAATATTTGGGGTACGGTTTCATCTCACCCATTTATGGGCTGTTCGCCGGTGCGAAACAAGAATTGACATTTTCGCGATGATCGCCCTAACCGCTGAATCGCGGCATAAAGCGGGCGATCGGCGAATTTTGTCGCGACGGCGGCGCCGCGCGTCCTTCCGGACGCGCAAACGGCACCGATTTTCGGGGGTCATGCGCCAGCCATATGTGGTGAAGGGAAGTACGAATGTCCATACAGTCGACGATGGAAGGCAAGTTGAATAAGGCGTTTTTGCCGGAGCGACTGGTCATCATCAACGAAAGCCATCTGCATGCCGGTCATCACCATCAGGACTCCGATCATCACGGCACCTATGACGGCACCGGTGAGACGCATTTCCGCGTCCGCATCGTCTCCTCAGCCTTTGCCGGCATGAGTCGCATCGAGCGCCACCGCGCGGTCAACGCATTGCTGGCCGACGAATTGAAGGCTGGTGTCCATGCGCTGGCGATCGAGCCGGCCGCGCCGGACGAAAAGACCAGGTGGTAGATCTCAGACGAGCGCTGCCTTCAGGAAAATCATCACCGCACGGGTCAAGGCGTCGCCTTCGTCGCCGAAAACGCGGTTGATCGACATGTGCGAATAGGCGCTGCCATCGAACAGTGTCACCTCCGTTCCAGTCGCCCGCAGGCGCTCGGCGAAGGCCCGTGAGGCTGCCGCACGACCCGCTGCGCGCGAATAGGCGATGAAGGTCGCCGGATGTTTGCGGCTCCCGACATGGGTGGCGGGCGACAGCGCTCGCCACTGCGCCGGGTCGGGAAAGGCCTTTGCATAGGCCCGTGTCATGCCGCCGCTCCGCGCAAGCGCATCCAGGTCATAAGCCCTGGTATCGTTCAGAACCAGCGCCGCGACGCCGGGCAGACCGCCGCGCAGCCCGGTCAGTGCGGCGAGATGGCTGCCGGCCGAATGGCCCATCACCGCTATCCGGTTCGGATCGCCGCCGTATCCGGCGATGTTGGCGCGCACATAGCGATAGGCCTGCTCGACATTGTTGGCCTGGGTGGCGACATCAGCCTCAGGCAGCATCCGGTAGTCGATCGAGACGAAGCAGAAGCCATTGTCGAGCAGGAAGTCCGGCTTGACGTCGACGTTGGTGCGATTGCCGGCTCGCCAGGCACCGCCATGGATGAAAAGGATCACAGGCAGGGAACTGGCGCCGGCACGCGCGTGGATGTCGAGCCTGGCCGGACCGTAGTCGACAGTTTGCGGAGAGGGCGAAAGCCGGCGCGACGCCGCCGCAGCGCTGGCCGTCGACAAAGCCATCGACATCAAAAGCAGGGTTCGCCGATCGATCACCGTCACCTCCAGACAGCCCGGTCGAAAGTGCACGCCGGCGCGGCGAACGTCCAGGATTGATTAGCCGCGAAAGAACCTATCAGAACTAAATCTCGCCGGCCGGCCTGATCCTCAGCCTTGCAATCCGGTTCTTGTCGCGCTTCATGACGACGAAGCGCTTGCCGTGAAAGGTGAAAGCCTGCTTCTCGTCCGGGATCAATTGCGTCTCGTGGATGACGAGACCGGCAATGGTGGTGGCTTCTTCGTCCGGCAGGTCCCAGTCGAGCGCGCGGTTCAGGTCGCGGATCGACACAGTGCCGTCGACGACGACGGAGCCGTCGGCTTCCTGCTTGACGCCCTGCATGTCGATATCGTGCTCGTCGGCGATCTCGCCGACGATCTCCTCGATGATGTCCTCCAGCGTCACCAGCCCCTCGACCTCGCCATACTCGTCGACGACGATAGCGAAATGCGCCTTGCGCCGCAGGAAGGCGTTGAGCTGTTCCTGCAGCGTCGTGGTATCGGGCACGAACCACGGTTTTGAAGCGATCTTCATCACATCGATCTTGGAAAAGTCGTTGCCGACATCGTTCAACGCGCGCAGCAGGTCCTTGGCGTGCAGCACGCCGACGATGTTGTCGAGCGAGCCCTTCCACAAGGGCATGCGGGTATGCGGGCTCTGCAGGATCTCACGGACCACCGCTTCCGGCGGATTGTCGGCATTGACCGAGCGCATGTTGGTGCGATGGACCATGACATCGGACACTTCGAGCTCATCGAGATCGGACAGGCGACCGATGCGGGCGCGATCCTCGCGCACCACCTGTCCGTCGCGACGAAAATCGTCGACGGCGCCCCGCGATTCATCATGGTTCGAATGCTGCGGCTCGATGCGCTGCAATTCATAGCCGAAGGCGGCGAGCAGGCGCGCGCGAAAGGCAAAGGCAAGCAGGCCGAGCCCGGCAAGGACAGCAGCGACAATCCAGCCGGCCTCGCTCATCCCGGTCGGCCTCTCGGCTGACCCGGTCGGCCTCTCGGCTGACCCGGTCGGCCTCCCGGCCGACTCGGGCGGCTGTTCTGCTGACCCGGATGGTTCTCCCTCAGAAACGACAGCACTTCCGACGCCGGCACATCCTTGGCGATGAAGGCCTGGCCGATGCCGCGCGTCAGGATGAAGTTCAGCGCGCCGCGCGACACCTTCTTGTCCTGGGCGATAAAGGCAAGCAGCGCCTCGGCGTCAGGCAATTCACCCGGAATATCGGCCATGCGCCAGGGCAGGCCAACGGTGCGAAGATGCGCCTCGACGCGCGCCGCATCGTCGGGACTTGCCAGGTTGAGGCGTGACGAAAAGCGATAGGCCAGCGCCATGCCGATGGCGACGCCCTCGCCGTGGACGAGACGGGCGCTGTCATACCGGGTGGCAGCCTCGAGCGCGTGGCCGAACGTGTGGCCGAGATTGAGCAGCGCGCGGTCGCCGGTCTCGAACTCGTCGCGGCCGACGACATCGGCCTTGGCGCGGCAGGCCTCGGCGATGGCCTCGGTCCGCTGCGGGCCGCCGGCGAACACCTTGCCCCAGTTTTCCTCCAGCCACGCGAAGAAGTCGGGGCGATCGATGAGCCCGTACTTGGCGAGTTCGGCGTAACCCGCCCGGAATTCCCGGATCGGCAGCGTGTCGAGCACTTCGGTGTCGGCCAGCACCAGTTTCGGCTGATGGAAGACGCCGACGAGGTTCTTGCCGCGCGCACTGTTGATGCCGGTCTTGCCGCCGACGGAAGAGTCGACCTGCGCCAGCAGCGAGGTCGGGATCTGCACGAAATTCATGCCGCGGCGCACGATGCCGGCGGCAAATCCGGCCAGATCGCCGATGACGCCGCCACCGAGCGCGACGACGACATCGCCGCGTTCCAGTCTTGCGGCGAGCACGCCGTCCACCACCTCTTCGAGATGCGCGAAACTCTTGGTCTTTTCCCCTGCCGGCAGCGCGATGACGGCGGGCCGAATGCCGCCCTTTTCAAGGCCGGCCCTCAACGTCTCAAGGTGGGCGGCGGCGACATTGACGTCGGTGATCACCGCGGCGCGCGTGCCGGGCAGGCGGCGCGAAATCTCGGTGCCGGCGCGCAACAGCAGGCCGGAGCCGATCAATATGTCATAGGCGCGATCGCCGAGCCCGACTTCGACGGTGACTGTCGCATTGCTGCTCACGAGCCCACCTCGCCTGTCGCGGCTGCCACGCCGAAATACCCGCAAAGCGCGTTCACCACCTCGGCGGCGATGACCTCCTTGCGATCGTCGCGGGTCGGCACGGTAACATCGGCGCTTGCGTAGACCGGATAACGCTCGGCCATCAACCGCTCGATCACTGCACGGGGATCGGCGCTTTTCAGGAGCGGCCGGTTCTGCTTCTTGGAAACGCGGTCCATCAACAGGTCGATCTCGGCCTTCAGCCATACCGACACGCCATGGCCGGCGATGGCCTCCCGCGTCGGCGCGCTCATGAAGGCGCCGCCGCCCGTCGACAGCACCTGCGGGCCGTGTTCCAATATGCGCAGGATGACGCGCTGCTCCAGCGCCCGGAACTCGGGCTCGCCATAGCGTTCGAACAGTTCCGGGACGCTCATCCGCGACACGCTTTCAATTTCCTGATCACTGTCCATGAAAGGCAGTCCCAGCATCCCCGCCACCTTGCGGCCGATTGCCGTCTTGCCGGCGCCCATAAGACCGACAAAGACGATGGAACGGCTGCCCAGCCGGCCGAGCAGCGCGGCATGGCTCTCATCGGCAGGATTGGCTGGCAACGCGTTCATGACACCATGATGTTTCTAAGCAGGTTCAGCAAAGCTATCCCAGGTTTTGCGACAGAACCTGCGACAAGCCAAAGAATCCAGGCAGGCATTTTCGGGCTAGCCCACGAATGCCTGCTTAGACCCCTCTTTGCCGGCGTATCGACATCAAAAGCCTGATTGCGTCAAGCGTGGCGCCGCCGCACGTCGTCCGCGCTTCGCCCTTGAATTGGCCGGATTGGCGTCTCATAAGGGCACTGGGTTTGGAAACGCAGAACAACAAGACGGGCGAGAATTGATGCCGACACTGTTCCGCTTTGTCGTGACGCTCACGATTCTGGCCGGCATTGTCTATGGCGCGATGTTCGCTCTGGCGATGTTCGTCGAGCCGAGAAAGGCCGAAATGAGCGTGCGCATCCCTCCCGAAAAGCTGAATCCCAAAAAAACTGACCCGAAGCAATGAACAGCGCGGCCCGCATCGAAGCCTTTCTGGAAATGATGAGCGCCGAGCGCGGCGCTGCCGAAAACACGCTTTCCAGCTATCGCCGCGACCTCGAAGACGCGTCAGCCGAGATCGACGGCGGGCTCGCTGGTGCCGCCGCTGCCGATATCCGCAACTATCTCGACGAGATAGCCGCACGTGGTTTTGCCGCCACCTCGCAGGCACGCAAGCTGTCGGCGATGCGCCAGTTCTTCAAGTTCCTCTACGCCGAGGGTCTGCGCGGCGACGACCCGACCGGAACCCTAGACAGTCCGAAGAAGGGCCGGCCGCTACCGAAGACGATGAGCGAGGCCGACACCGGCCGGCTGATCGACCGTGCGGCGCAAGAGGCAGCTGGCGCCTCGCTGAACGATGGCGACGGCCTGGCGGCGCTGCGCCTGCATGCGCTGGTCGAGGTGCTCTACGCCACCGGCCTGCGGGTTTCCGAACTGGTCGGCCTGCCGGTGACGGTGGCGCTGCGCGACGATCGTTTCTTCATGGTGCGCGGCAAGGGTGACAAGGAACGCATGGTGCCGCTGTCGGCAAAGGCGCGCATCGCCATGCGGGCCTGGCTCGCTGCCCGGGCCACGGTGCCGGCTTTGGCGGATAGCCCGTTCCTGTTTCCGGCGGCAAGCGACAGCGGCTATCTCTCCAGGCAGGTCTTCGCCCGCGACCTGAAGGGCCTTGCCGCACGGGCCGGCATCGCCTCGGCGAAAATATCGCCGCATGTGCTGCGCCATGCTTTTGCCAGCCATCTCCTGCAGAACGGCGCCGA
Source organism: Mesorhizobium sp. WSM4817 (assembly GCF_055811135.1). NCBI lineage: Bacteria > Pseudomonadati > Pseudomonadota > Alphaproteobacteria > Hyphomicrobiales > Phyllobacteriaceae > Mesorhizobium > Mesorhizobium sp. WSM4817. The sequence goes on from NZ_JBVVQQ010000020.1 coordinate 76,254, forward strand.
TCTCAGGGCCGTGCAGCAGTTGCTTGGCCATGCCGATATTTCAACGACGCAGATTTACACACATGTGCTGGAGGAGCGGCTGGTGCGGCTGGTCAACGATCATCATCCGCTTGCCGACTAGGCGTCATATCGCTATGTGAGGACGACGTTCCACCGCCCGGAGCCTCTATTTCCCAGGTTCCGTCAGTCATTGCCTCCCGGCTTATCGGTCCGCTCAAGAATGTACAATTACCTCGATTTCGAAAAGCCGGTCGCCGATCTCGAAGGCAAAATCCTCGAGTTGAAGAAGCTCGCCGAGAATGGCGAGGCGGTCGATGTCGGCGATGAGATCGGCCGTCTCGAGAAACGCGTGCGCGACGCATTGCGCGACACTTACAAGGCACTGACCCCGTGGCAGAAGGTGCAGGTGGCGCGCCATCCGGACAGGCCGCATTGCGTCGACTACATCAAGGGGCTGTTCAACGATTTCACGCCGCTTGCCGGTGATCGCAATTTCGGCGAGGACCAGGCGATCGTCGGCGGCTTCGCCCGCTTCCGCGGCGAGCCGGTGGCGATCATCGGCCAGGAAAAGGGCTCGGACACGGCCAGCCGGCTGAGGCATAATTTCGGCTCGGTGCGGCCGGAGGGCTATCGCAAGGCGGTGCGGCTGATGGAACTCGCCGACCGCTTCAATATCCCGTTGCTGACGCTGGTCGACACGGCCGGCGCCTATCCCGGCGTCAATGCCGAGGAGCGCGGCCAGGCCGAAGCCATCGCCCGCTCGACCTCGGCCTGTCTTCGCCTGAAGGTGCCGTCGATCTCGGTGGTCATCGGCGAAGGCGGCTCGGGCGGTGCCATCGCGATCGCCACCGCCAACCGCGTCTACATGCTCGAACACGCCATCTATTCGGTGATCTCGCCGGAGGGCGCCGCCTCGATCCTGTGGCGCGACACCACCCGCTCGAAGGATGCGGCGACCAACATGAAGATCACCGCTCAGGATCTGCTGGAGCTCAAGATCATCGACGCCATCGTTCCCGAACCGCTCGGCGGCGCCCATCGTGGCCCGGATACGGTGATTGCCGCCACCGGCGATCTCATCGCCAAAACGATGAAGGAATTCTCCGGCGCCAACACCGATTTTCGGGAGCAGCGCCGCGAGAAATATCTGACTATGGGGAGAAACCTCTAGACTATGATCCCGAACCGAGGCTCAGCGCAGCAAAAAGTGGGTACCGGTTTTCGCAAAAGGCGTGGTCGAACAAGAGGATTCAGGCCGGCCGATTTCAGTCGGACGGACCGCAAGACGGTTGTCAGTGCCGCAATGTGGCGAGATTAAGCACCTTCGCCACAAAAATGCCGCTGCGCTCGTTTCAATCGGATTGCCGTAGGGCCCGGCGCTGCGGTAAGGAATTTTCAAGGTTAACGGGCTTAGGGTTGGGCCTGTCGGCCCTGATGCCTGCGGTCCGAAAGAAAAGACATAGCCATGTTTGCCAAGCTTGCCCGCACCGCACTTGTGATTGCCGCGATAGGCGTCGCTGGCTGCAATGATTCTTCGATGAAGGATTTTGCCCCCCACGCCAACAAGCCGTTGCCCGAAAAAATCCTGGCCAGCATGAAGGCCAAGGGCATGACCCGCACCTCGCCGGTGATGGCCCGCATCTTCAAGGAAGAGGGCAAGCTCGAAATCTGGAAGGCCAAGACCAACGGTCGCTATGACTTGGTGGCCAGCTACGACATCTGCAAATGGTCGGGCAAGCTGGGCCCCAAATACACCGAAGGCGACCGCCAGGCGCCGGAGGGCTTCTATACGGTCCGTCCGGCGCAGATGAATCCGCGGTCGAGCTACCACCTTGCCTTCAACATCGGCTATCCCAACGTCTACGACCGCGCCAATGGCCGCACCGGTTCCCATCTGATGGTCCATGGCGCCTGCTCGTCGTCGGGCTGTTATTCGATGACCGACGCGCAGATCGAGCAGATCTACGCCTTCGGCCGCGACGCTTTCCAGGGCGGGCAGACCGAGTTCCAGATCCAGGCCTTTCCGTTCCGCATGACCGCCGCCAACATGGCGCGCTATCGCAAAGATCCGAACTACGAATTCTGGAAGATGCTGAAGGTCGGCTACGACAATTTCGAGATCACGAAAGTGCCGCCGAAGGTCGATGTCTGCGAGAAGCGCTATGTCTTCAATCAGGTCGCGCCTGACGGCGAGAGCTTCGATCCGACCGGCGCCTGCCCCGCGACGACGCAGCCGGATTCGCTGAAGAGCGCCTTCAATGCCTACCAGAGCACCTACGAGGCGGCTTTCAACGGCGCGGTCAAGGCCAGCGTGCCGGCGCCCAAGCCGACCATCGGCGGGATCAAGGAAGCCAGCATCGTTTCCGAGTGGTCGAAGAAACGCGCCCGTGGCGAACGCGTACCGATCGATCCGCCTTCGTTCAACGCCGACGGCTCGGTGACCGAGACGGCGCGCATGGGCCGCATCGATTCGCCGGCGGGCCGCAAGATGGCCGCGCTCGACGCGGAGAAGGCCGCCAAGCAGAAGGCCGAGGAGCAAAGGCTTGCCGCGCTAGAAGCGGCCAAGGCCGAGAAAGCGGCGGCCAAGGCTCAGGCTCTGGCCGAAAAGCAAACCGCCAGGATCAATTCGCTGGCCGAAGAGGAGGAGGCCAGGGCCGCTGCCGAAGCGCCTGTCGCTACCGCGACAATCGCGTCGTCCCCCGATGCCGCCCCGGCCGCAACGCAGGCGGCGAATACCGGTGAAAGCAGGACGACAAGGCTGAAGAAGAAGCTGCTCGGCATGTTCGGCGGCTGAGCTTCATGCCTGAACACGGAGATGGGGGCCAGGAAGACAGGCCCTCAACCAGCCCCGCCCCTGTCTACGACCTCAAAGGCCTGAACTGCCCGTTGCCCGTGCTCAAGGCAAAAAAGCGGTTGGCCACAATGCGGCCGGGCAGCCGCCTGTGGCTCGAAACCACTGACCCCCTCGCCGTCATCGACATTCCCGCCTTCTGCACCGAGAGCGGCCATCGATTGATCGAAACGGCAGCGGTTTCCGGCGGCCATCGCTTTCTGGTCGAGCGCGGCGGCGGCTGAGCACAATTCCGCGCTGTCTGCGCTGCCCCTCATTGTCCTGCCGGACATTTCTCCCCGTAAACGGGGAGAAAGAAGCTGGCCGCAACCTTGGCGCTCTTTCTGCAATGTTGCTGAGTGGCGAAAGCGTCGATGAGGGCGCCCCCTCTCCCCGTCACTATACGGGGAGAGGATGCCGGCAGGCAGGTGAGGGGCAGCGCTACGTCTGCAAGACGAGAAGCCTACCGCCCGGCGATGGCCAGCGGATTGTTTTCCAGCGCTGCGCGGTCCGGTGTGTCGATCGACGGCCGGTTGGTGAAAGCGGCAAACAGCCGGCGGACGTAGTCTTCCGGCATGTCGAGCGTGATCAGCACCAGCCTTGTGCCGCGTTGGCCATCCGGCCAGGACGGCAGCCGCGCCGGCGGATGCAGGATCTTCTGCACACCGTGGACGACGAGCGGCCGCGACGGGTCTTCCAGCAATTCGATGACGCCCTTCATGCGCAACAGGCGCTCGCCATGTGCTGATCGCAACAGGTCGAGGAACATCTCGATCGCCGAAAACGGCACCGGCCCCTCATGAACGAGCGAGTAGGAGCGCACGCGGGAATCGTGCCGATGGTCGTGGTCGTGGTCATGGTCGCCGTGGTCACCATGGTGGTGGTGGTGATCATGGGCGGCTTCCTCGCCCAGCCAGCGCCGCACGTCGGCGGACTTGGTGGCTGGGTTGTAGAGGCCGCAATCGAACAGCGCCGCTGCATCGGTCCTTCTGTCACCCGCATAGAGCAGCTCGGCACCCGGATTGATCTGCTGCAGCCGCGCCCGCAAGGCCTCGACATCGCGCGGATCGGTGGCCAGATCGGCTTTCGTCAGCACGATGCGGTCGGCGACCGCCGCCTGCTTCACGGCCTCGACATGGCCGTTTAGCGTCGCATCGCCGTTGACCGCGTCGACCAGCGTGATGACCCCGTCGAGCCGGAAGGCCTCGACCAGCGCCGGATGCGCCATGATCGACTGCAGCACCGGCGCCGGATCGGCGAGGCCGGTGGTTTCGATGACGACGCGGCCAAGCCGGGCGATGCGGCCGGTCTGCAGCCGGTCGACGAGATCGGCAAGCGTGTCGACCAGTTCGCCGCGCACCGTACAGCAGAGACAGCCGTCGGAAAGCTGGATGATGCCGTCGGAGGCCTGTTCGACCAGGAGATGGTCGATCGCCACCTCGCCGAACTCGTTGATGATGACCGCGGTGTCGGCGAGCGCGGGATCCCTGAGCAGCCGGTTGAGTAGCGTCGTCTTGCCGGCGCCGAGAAAACCGGTCAGCACCGAGACGGCGATGGGAAAGCCGCTGCTCATCAGACTAGTTCACCGCCTTGGCGGGCTCCTGGGCCGCAGTGGCGGAACCGATCACTGCCGGCTCGGCGCCGGGCGGCGGCGGCAGGTCGGGCCGCCAGCTCGGCAGCGGCACGTCGGCATATTCCCGGCCCATTGCGTCGAGCATGGCTTTCGGTACCGGCCCGGTGGCGCCGCCAAGGCCGACTGCGACCAATGTCGGCGCGTGATCGAGCTTTTCCCGATAGCGCGATTTTGCCGCATTTTTATCGCCGACGGGGGGAGCTTCCGACTGCTCTTTAGCCGGCTTCTTCCTGCAAATCTCGTCATTCAGATTGTTGACCGATGTGGTGTCGCCATAGGAAGGCAGCGCCGCCACCGTCAGCCAGCCCGGTGTCGGCGTGGCAAAGCCGTGGTCGAGCAGCCTGGCGACGGTCTCGGCGCGGGTGATGGCCGACTTCTCGCCAAGCACCACCGCCACCAGCGTGCGCCCGTCGCGTGTTGCCGAGCCGATCATGTTGAAGCCCGAGGGACAGACGAAACCGGTCTTCATGCCGTCGGCGCCGGGATAGCGGCCGATCAGGAGATTGTAATTCGAGATCTGCTGCTTGCCGATGGCCAGGCCCTCAATCGAGAACCATGAGGCATATTGTGGAAACTCCGTGCGGATCGCCATCACCAGCAAGCCGAGATCGCGCGCCGTCGTATACTGGTCCGGCGAGAACAGCCCGTTCGGGTTGACGAAATGCGATCCGCTCATGCCGAGCCGGCGCGCCTCGGCGTTCATGCGTTCGGCGAAAGCTGCCTGCGAACCGGCGATGTTCTCGCCGACGGCCATGGCGACGTCGTTGGCCGATTTGACCAGCATCATCTTCAGCGCGTTATCGAGCCGCATCACCGAGCCCGGCTTGAAGCCCATCTTGCTCGGCGGCTCGCTGGCGGAACGCTTGGTGACCTTGATCGGCGAATCGAGCCGGGCCTCGCCGGCGGCAATCGCGCGGAACGCCACATAGGCGGTCATCAGCTTGGTCAGCGAGGCAGGATACCAGCGCTTGAAAGCCTCCTGGTGCTGGAGGATCTTGCCATTCTCCAGGTCGAACACGATCGTCGGATTGGCGAGAGCCGGACCGGCCAGCGCCGGCAGCGCCACAGCGCCCGCCAGCAATGCATGTCGCGCAAAAGTGCGCAGCGGTTTTGCGATAACGACATGCATAAAAACAACAACGCTAAAGCGCGTCGCATGAGGCCGGTCAAACGCGACGCGCTTTAGTTTGAGGAAATGCCTGTACCGCATGGTGGAATCCGAAATCGCCTCTTGCCGCAGTCGCCTCTGGCTCCGTAAGATTTGTTACGCGATCGCCAGCGTGGTGATCCGGTCCCTCTATCCGGATCACTATCTTGCGGTGCTATTTAGCCTATGTGACGTCAAGATGGCAAAGTGCCTGAATGACAATTCTAAAACAGCAGGCACAATTGCAAAGCAGCAGGCTGAGCCCGTCTGCTCCAACAGCGAGATGGAACATCATGCCGATCCTGAACCGCGCCGCCGAAATGCAAGACGAGGTCGCCGGCTGGCGACGCCATCTGCACCAGACGCCAGAGCTGAATTTCGACGTCTTCGAGACCGCCGCCTTCGTCACCGAGAAGCTGCAGGCCTTCGGTTGCGACGACGTGGTGACCGGGCTCGGCAAGACCGGTGTCGTCGGCATCATCCGCGGCCGCCTGGGCGAAGGCACGAGCATCGGCCTGCGCGCCGACATGGATGCGCTGCCGCTCAACGAGATCACCGGGAAACCCTACGCCTCGACCATTCCTGGCAAGATGCACGCCTGCGGCCATGACGGCCACACCGCGATGCTGCTCGGTGCCGCCAAATACCTTGCCGAGACGCGCAATTTCGCCGGCTCAGTCGCAGTGATCTTCCAGCCGGCCGAAGAAGGCGGCGGCGGCGGCAACGAGATGGTCAAGGACGGCATGATGGAGCGCTTCGGCATCTCCAAGGTGTTCGGCATGCACAACATGCCGGGCCTGCCAGTCGGACAATTCGCCATCAAGCCGGGCCCGATCATGGCGGCGACAGCCGAATTCACCATCACCGTCAAGGGCAAGGGCGGGCATGCGGCGATGCCGCACGGCACCATCGACCCGATCGTCATCACCAGCCAGCTCGTCGGCGCTCTGCAGACGATCGCCTCGCGCAGCACCGATCCGGTCGAGGCTGTCGTGGTGTCGGTGACGAAATTCCACGCCGGCGACGCCTACAATGTCATTCCCGAGAGCGCCGAGATCGCCGGCACCGTGCGCACGCTGAAGAAGGAGGTCGCCAGGAAGGCTGAGCAGCGTGTGCGCGCCATCTGCGAGGGCGTGGGCGCGGCCTTCGGCGCAACGATCGAGGTCGATTACAAAGCCAATTATCCCGTCACCTTCAACCATCCGGAGGAGACGGTCTTTGCCAGCGATGTCGCCGCTGAAATCGCCGGCGAGGCACAGGTGCAACGCGCCATCCAGCCGGTGATGGGCGGCGAGGATTTCTCCTACATGCTGGAAGCGCGGCCGGGCGCCTTCATCTTCATCGGCAATGGCGACACCGCCGGTCTCCACAACCCTGCCTACGACTTCAACGACGAGGTCATCCCGCACGGCATGAGCTATTGGGTGAAGCTCGCGGAGACGGCGCTGGCCGCTTGATGCGTCGGCCATAAAACCGCCCTGCGGCTTGATCCGAGGGGTGCGCTGCGATTGGGATGGCTACAAGGCGGTCGGGCGCGGGACGTGGCGATGCTCCGATCGTCACTTCCGACCGGACCGCCTCCGCGCAAGACCCAAGGCAATGCCCAGGGCGATACCGATTTCGATACCCGCAATGATATTGTCCAACGCGACGCCGATAGCCACGCCGATCACAACGCCGAGTGTGATGTGTTTGGCATCTATCATGCCGGGTCATGTAGATTGGAAGGGGAGAGCTGCAACCGCTGGTCGGCTACCATCCGATGTTGCCTGGGATCGCTACGGCCCGCTCTTCGGGTCGTCGACCTCCAGCGCCTCCATGACGGGCGCCAGATCACTCTCTTCGGCCGGATCGGCAGCCTGCGGCTGTTCGCCGGTCCTGGCCTTCCTCAGAGCTTTCTCAATGGCCTCTTCGATGTCGCCGATCTCGTCTTCGCGCACCTCGTGACCATAGCCGGCCGCGTCGGCATCCTGCTCGAATTGCTGAACCAGGACGGCCACGCTCACTTCGCTTTCCGCGGGCAGGTTACCGACGTTCTCCTGCAGCCAGGTTTCAAAGAACTCTTTCGTGGCACTCATGCGGCATCTCCTTCGGCACACTAAAGCGCGGCGGTGGTCCGAAGTTCCGCTATTTCTGGCTCATCTTTGCGGTCCTCACTCGTGGTTCAATCGTAGGCTGACGAGGATGCAATTTCGAATTGTGAGCAGAAGCCTCTCGACGGCTATGCTTCATCGGCCATTGTCGAAACCGATTGATTGGGTACAGAGCGCCTCTTGGCGAAACGATCCGAAGCGGTTATGTGTCGGCCGCGTGGTCCCGTAGCTCAGTAGGATAGAGCGGCAGATTCCTAATCTGTAGGTCACAGGTTCGATTCCTGTCGGGATCACCACGCTATTCAATTACTTAGCGAGCCACCGCCGTAACCGGGGCAAAACCGGTGGCGGACGCGGCGATATAACTCGGGTGTATCGGGTTAGAGCGGGTGGCGGTTTGGCGGGCGGCGTGATTCTGTCGGGCTATGGCGAAGCCACCGCGGGCAGCATGAGCGGATTTTTCACGACCATAGCCGTGGCAAGAGCGAAAACCAGAAGCAGCACTGAAATTAGGACGAGGCCGCTGCCACCGATCAGCAACGGCACCACCACCACCAGCGCCTGCGGCATCGGAGAGACGCTTTCGCGGACGTTGCAATAGGCCCGAGCAGTGCAATTCGGATGCTTACGCCCGATGTGGCGAGCGGTCCGGCCGGCTATCTGTGGCCATCATAAGATTGCCGCGGCAAGTGACTAGCGGAACAGATATTTTGATACCTCTGGATTGCCTCGTCGCCACATAACGTTATCCAGGAAGTAGTGGTGCACGTTGATGAATATCCACGCTATGAAGAGGAACAGCGACGAGCCGAGCACCTCTTTATTATAAGGAATCAAAGCAGACAACGCGATCGGGACCAGCCAGAAACCGAGAATCCCCAGAATACTGCCAATGATGATAAAGCCCAGCACTCGCAACCTATACATCGGGCCAACAATGGACAGGACCTTGAATTCGGGTTCTATAACAGCATCTGAACGGTCGAGCTCTACATTGGTCTGATAACGCCAGACCACAGCCAGGTACTGCAACGAATGGAGCGCCGGCACCACAAGCAGCCAGAGCGGGTTTATCCTCACAAATAGAATCCAGGCGTATAGAGACACGACGTAAGCGACGACGCCGTTGTACGGTAGCGTGCCACCATGCTTGCGCCAGCGATTGATCAGCATCACGACCGTGGCTGCCGTGGAAGCAGCGGCGGCAAATACGGCAATATTGGTGACCCATGAAGGGGCGGCAAATGTGTAGTAGTCCAAGCCCCAGAATTGCCTTTCGGTGATCACCGCGTTTGTCTGAAGCCAGGCGAACAGCCATACGGCATAGCCGTTGAACAGCAGCACTTTCTTGTCTTGCTCGTTGAAGAACCTGCGCTTCAATACGGCGTCCACCATCAGCATGCCGTAGCCTTGCTTGACATAGTGCCAGCCCACAAAAAAGGCCATCGCATTGCCAGCATACCCCAGCAGGCGCGCATTCCCCGCTATTGAACCGTAAGCAAAAAAACCGCCCATGATCAGCGGGACGACAATGCCCGCGAAGATGTAACGGACCTGAAGGTTCTTGTCATATCCGTCTCCGCGCACCTTCCGCCCAAAATTGCGATAGAAAAGTTGATACGAGTGAGCAAAGTGCGGATGGTTTATCAGATGAGCCAGCAACAACATCGTTGCGCCCACGAAACCTTCGTATTTAAGAGGGACAAAAAACAAGACCGGCAGGATGAGGAACGCGCTCCCGCCAAGCATGAGAAAGTCAGCGACCGGACCAAAAAGATACTTCTGTGGGGCCGCCGCCACAGGAACCGCATCCGCCGAAAGGTGAAGTGCCATATTTATGCCCCTTGGGGAAACTCATTTAACAAGCCCGTCGTTTCCTAACGGTTAACGTGAAACGGTTGTGATCACGATAATTGTTGGTCGTTCCATCGCTGCGGCATTCTTCTTCTTATGCCCGTCGCGATAACGTTCCAGGCAAAGCGCATTGTGGGATTCGCAATCGCGTGCATGCCGACGATCTCGTCGGCATGCGCCAACCCGAACGCGATGGCGATCTCATCACGATAGCCCTGGATTGCTGCCGCCGCCGAAGGAGTAAGTCGGCGCGCTCCACAGGCTCAGGGGCACGGCAGCGGTGACAACTGCCCTGACGCCACTGTCGCCATGATCCCATACCCAAATGGGTCATGCGCGGCCCATGGAACCACTCTATTATCGATGAGGGGTAGCTTGCTGCGAGCAAAATCGCACTTGGCAATTGGTGGGGCAGGGGGAAACTACGATCATTCCTACGACCGCGCTGATGTCAAAGCTCAGTGGGCGGCGAGCGAATGCCTCAGGCCTTGCTTCATGCTGGAGGACAACATGCGCGCCTCTTTTCGACGTATGTTCATCAATCTGGATCGAGTACTCCTTAAGCTCGCGTCAGCTGTACTTCTCTTTTGCGCGTGGAGCGGGGATATCCATGCCGGAGAGTTCAAGAAAACAAATTGCTGGTTCGAGGTTCCGCGCGACCGTGGTATGACGTGCGGGACTCTCAATGTCCCTGAAAACAGCAAGAAAGCTTCTGGGACCGAAATCACTCTATCGGTGGTGGTCTTCGAACCTGACCGCGAGCGGCATGAGCCCATTGTGTTTCTCACGGGCGGGCCTGGCCAGCCCACCGATATTGGCGACAGGGAAGACATCGAGGCATGGTGGCAGTTCATAAGTGATCAAAATTGGATGATCGGGCGCCGAGTGGTCGTGGTCGACCAACGAGGGATAGGCAAGTCAATTCCCAGGCTCAGCTGTTCGCGATACTTCAAGGCCGATCATTGGAACTCCATTTCGCTAAGCGTCGACGCTGAGATCAGCTTTGACAAGCTCATGAGAGATGAGGTGGTCGCGTGCCGAAGCGCGCTGATAGCAAAGGGCATTGACCTCTTCGCTTACAACACCACCGAAAATGCAGCAGACGTCAACGACGTTCGGAAGGCTCTTGGCATAAAGAAGTGGGTACTCTACGGCGTCTCTTACGGCACAAGAGTTGCCTTGGAAGTGATGAACGAGCATCCAGAGGGCGTCTCGGCGAGTATTCTGGATTCCGTTCTTCCCTTGATATCGACCACCTCAAGGAAGATGGGCGAAATCTGGATCGTTCTTTGCGCCTGCTGGAACGAGATTGCCAAAAATCGAAAAATTGCATGCGCGGACTGGGAGACGCGGTGCGAGCGATCGTAAAGCAATTGGACAAACAACCGGTGCTTTTGCGGAGCGCAGACAAAGAAAACGCGCCCGCGCAGTACAGATATGTCTCTGGCGCAGATTTTCTCGAGATTATATTCGGGTCGTTATATGATCGCTACGCTATCGAAAATATGCCGACGTTAATCGAGAGGACATACAAAAACGATTTTAGACCGCTTGCGGATATGGTCTTTGAAGAAGACGATATCGAGATTTCGCAAGGCATGGATTTTTCGGTCACTTGCTCTGAGACCAACAGATCCGAGTTGCCTGAAAAACGCCTCGAATACTGGACGAAGTGGATCGGAGAGGCCGACTATACCTGGGTTTGTCCGCTTTGGTTTCCCCAGGGAACGACGGTTTCGCAAAAGCATCCCCGCCACTTGGATATCCCGACCCTGCTGTTGTCGGGAGAGTATGATCCGGCAACACCAACTCACTGGGCATATCGTGCGGCCAAAAGCCTTCCTTTTGCGCAGGTCGTCGTGCTTCGCGGGATTGGGCACGACGTGATCGATTCCGACCCTTGCGGATCGGAAGTTGTTGCCGATTTCCTGGCAAACCCCAGACGCAGGCTGAAGACTGGGTGCATTGGGCGGATGCAGGCTCCGCAGTTCATCGCCGCGGCGGAGGAGCAGTGGCAGGGGTCAGCAACGCAGCGGGATGCGGCGATAAGGTCGCCAAAGCAGATGAGGTCGCCGTTCCGGTTCAGGCATCGCACTTCAACATCGCCCAAAAAACACTAGTTCTCCTGGCGGCAAGCACCGCCAAGCTGCATCACGATCGCGGGCGGCCCTGAGGGCGGTCCGACTCGCTATCCAAGATTCAGTATGTTTAGATAGGTGCCTACCAAGGGGCTGGCGGTGGGCGCTGCTTTCGATTTTGACGCGATCGGTGTTGCCTTTGTCGAGGCAGCCCTCGATCCATCACGCTGGGATGCCGCGATGGAGGTGGCAGAAAAGGCCACCGGGAGCGCCGGAGCGCTGCTCTTCGATATGAAAGGGCATCTGCCACTCGTGCCTTGCAGCCGCACCATGGCCCCTGCTCTCGACACCTATGTCCGCGATGGCTGGATCGACCGCGACGAGCGGTATCGCCTCGTCAACTTCCTCGATCGCAAAGGGGTCACCTCGGAGTTCGACCTGCTGACGTCAGACGATATCGCCAAGCATCCATACTACCAGGAATTCCTCGCGCCTTTCGGCCTGCGATGGTGCGGCCGTCAAGATCGCTGCCGGAGACGATTTCTGGTCACTGTCGCTGCAACGGTCGATCCAACAGGGTCCGTTCACGCCGGACGAGATGGGACAGCTGGCGCAGCTTTCGAAACAGCTGGGCTCTGTGGCCGCAGTTGCGCGGGCAATCGGTTTCGGGAAGGCCGACGCGGCACTGGATGCGTTTAGCGCCACCGAAACCCCCGCCATCATGTTGGACAGAAGCGGCAATGTACTCCGGCCCAACGCTCCGGCGGAAAGGCTTCTGGGGCGGGGCCTGCAGATTGCGCGCCGGCGTCTGGTTTCCTTTGACCGAACCGCGACCGATGCTCTCGACCGATCGCTGAAAGCGCTGCTGTGTTCGGCCGACACGTCCGCATCGATGCCACCCGTGCCACTGCCCAGGCTGCAAGGGCGGCCGCTCCTTGCCTATCCGTTGCGACTTCCGAAAGTCTCCTACAACGCGCTCGCGCCGTGCCAGGCAATCGTCATCCTCATCGATCCGGACGCGAGACCTCCTCCTCCTGAAGCGGTGCTGCAGTCCTGCTTCAGGCTGACAGCGTCAGAAGCGAGGCTGGCGAGAAAGATCTGCTCGGGACACGGCGTTGAAGCGGCAGCCGACGAACTTGGCGTTTCCTATGAGACCGGGCGCAACCAGCTGAAATCGGTCTTCGCGAAGACGCAGACGCATCGGCAGTCGGAGCTGGTCGCGCTTCTCACAAGGCTCTCGAACGGCCGATAGTTCGCGTGAATATCGTCGTACGTGAGCCAACCCGCCGCGCAGGCCACACCATCACATACGCCGACCGGTTTTCGCGTCGAACAGGTGGGCGCCGGCGCGGTCTACCTCGATCCGTATCTGCGCGCCCTGCTTGAGCGGCAGCCGCTCGCGGAACAGGCAGGCAATTTCCTCGCCGGCGCAGTCGACCTTGGCGAAGATTTCCGAACCCGTGGCCTCCAGAAGCGTGACCGTGCCCGGCATGCCCTGGGCAGTTGCGCGGATGTGCTCGGGACGGATGCCGTAGACAAGTTCGCGTCCTGCAGCGTCGGTCGGTCGGGCGCCTTCCGGCAGCGGCAGGGTCAGCCCGCCGGCGCTGCGGAACACGCCTTCCTCGATGCGGCCGGCAATAAAATTCATGGCGGGCGAGCCGATAAAGCCGGCAACGAAGAGATTGGCCGGCTGGTCGTAGAGGTCGAGTGGCGCGCCGATCTGCTCGACCAGGCCGTCATGCAGCACGACGATCTTGTCGGCCATCGTCATCGCTTCGATCTGGTCATGCGTGACGTAGATGGTTGTGGTGCCGAGCCGCTGGTGCAGCGCCTTGATCTCGCCGCGCATCTGGACGCGCAGCTTGGCGTCGAGATTGGAGAGCGGCTCGTCGAACAGGAAGACCTGGGGGTCGCGCACGATGGCGCGGCCCATGGCGACGCGCTGGCGCTGGCCACCGGAGAGCTGACGCGGATAGCGCTCAAGCAGCTTTTCCAGGCCGAGGATGCTGGCGGCATTCCTGACGCGGCCGGCGGTATCGGCAGGATCGGCTTTCTTGATCTTGAGCGCAAAGCCCATGTTGTCGGCGACGGTCATATGCGGATAGAGCGCGTAATTCTGGAACACCATGGCGATGTTGCGGTCCCGCGCCCGCAGATTGTTGACCATGCGCTCGCCGATGGTGATCTTGCCGCCCGAGATCGTTTCAAGTCCGGCGATCATGCGCAGCAGCGTCGACTTTCCGCATCCCGACGGGCCGACCAGGATGACGAATTCGCCGTCGGCGATATCGACACTGACGTCGTGAATGATCTTCGTGGCTCCGAAAGCCTTCTGCACGTTGTTGATGGTTACCGATGCCATTGGATTTCTCCGGGAGAAAAATTGATGTCGAGCTGGAGTGCGTCTTCAGCCGCCCTTGACCGCGCCGGCGGTCAGTCCCGCGACGATCTGCTTTTGCGCGAACATGGTCAGCACCAGCACCGGCAGCGTCACCACCAGTGCGGCGGCGGCGAGCGGCCCCCAGCTCACCTGCTCGTAGGAAAGCATGTTGTAGACGGCGACCGGCAGCGTCCGCGTCTCACGGCTGGCGAGCACCACGCCGAAGACGAAATTGTTCCACGAAAAGATGACCGACAGGATGAAGGCGACAACGATGCCCGGCTTGGCGATGGGCAGGGCGACCAGCCGGAACACCTGCCAGGAGCTGGCGCCGTCGATGTTGGCCGCCTCTTCCAGTTCCATCGGCGTGGTTTCGAAATAGCCGATCATCACCCAGACCACGATCGGCACCGTCACCACCAGGTGGATGATGATCTGCGGCCAGAGCGTGCCGAGGATCCCGATCCATTGGAACAGCAAAAACAGCGGGATGAGATAGGACAGTCCCGGCGTCATGCGGGCGATCATGATGACGACCGCCGATTTTTCGGCCTTGAGCCGCGCTATGCCATAGCCGGCCGGTACGCCGATCAGCAGCGCCAGCAGTGTCGCCGTGCCGGTCACCAGAACCGAATTCCAGAGATAGAGCAGGAAATTGTTCTCCTCGAACACTTTCACATAGTTCGACCAGGCGAAGCGTTCGGGGATCAGGATCGGCGGATAGGCGCCGTTGTCGATCTCGAATTTCAGCGAAAGCGAGATCATCCAGAGAAAGAAAAGAATCGCCGGCGAGACGATGACCAGAGCCGCGAAAAACAGGCCGATCTGGTTGAGCAACCGTGAGCTCATCTATTTGCCCTCCGCGTCGTTCCACTGCGAGCGCTGGCGCAGCATCAGGAGAATGAAGGACAGCGCCACGATGACGATGAAGAACACCACGGCCATGGCCGAGCCATAGCCAATGTCGTAATAGGAGAAGGCGGTGTTGTAGAGATAGATGTTGATGGTTTCGGACGCCGTGCCCGGTCCGCCCTGGGTCATCGCATAGATGATGTCGAAGCTCTTCAGCGCATCGATGGTGCGGATGATCAACGCAATCATCAGGAACGGCGCGATCATCGGCAAAGTGAGGTAGCGGAATTGCTGCCAGGCATTGGCGCCATCGATCTCGGCGCTCTCGAACGGCTCGCGCGGCACCGAGGCCAGCCCGCCCAGCACGATCAGCATCACCAGCGGCGTCCACTGCCAGGTCTCGACCGCGACCAGCGAAGGGATGACCGTGTTGGCGTTGAATATCCATTCCTGCGCCGGGATGCCGACCAGCGACAGAAGGTAGTTGAGCACACCGAGCTGGGGATGGAACATCATGGTCCAGACCAGCGCCACGGCAACCGGCGTTGCCATCATCGGCATGACGAAGACGCCGCGCAGCAGGCCTCGCAGCGGAAACCTGGCGTCGAAGATCAGGGCGGCGACGGTGCCCAAGAACATCGGCGCTGCCACCGACAGCGAGGTGTAGGTCAATGTATGAACAAGCGATTCCCAGAATCGCGGGTCGCTGGCCAGACGGAGATAGTTTTCCATCCCGGCAAAGCTCCGCGACTGGCCGAGCGTCCAGCGGTTGACGCTCATCCAGAGCGTGAACGCCCAGGGAAAGACGATCACGGCGCTAACGACGACGAGCGCCGGAACGACGAAGGGCCAGTAGTTGGGAGCCAGCCGAATCGTCTGGCTCCCTTCGATGGCCTGTTCAGTCGTCACCCCGGTGCGTGCAGGGGCGATGGTCGACATCAGCCCTGCTCGCTCCTGTCGAGAACCGGCTGGAACTGCGCGGTGGCCTTCTTCAGCTCTTCGGCAGGATCGGCACCGGCAATCATGTTGGTCAACGCCACGCCGTAGATGTCGCGGAACTCGGTGACCGGGATAATCACCGGCAGCGCCAGCCTGCTGATATTGCCGGACTGAACCACTGCATCGAGCCAGCTTGCCGGCATGGTAACGCCTTCGCGCACCTTTGGGTCTTCCAGCACCGACTTGCGGAAAGGCACGCCGGCGCCGGCCTGGAGCAGGCGTGCGCCCATCGCCGGGGAAACCGCCCACTGACAGAACAGATAGGCGGCCTCCTTCTTTTCACTGGAGGCGGTCACGCCGAGGCCGTCGCCAAACGTCCCGGAGGCATGCGCCTTGGGCCCCTTGGGCATGACGCCGTAGCCGACCTTGCCGACCACGCGCGACTTTTCGGGATTTTCCATCGGGGGGGCAAAACCGACGCCATCGAACCACATGCCGATCTTGCCTTGCAGGAAGGCGGACTGCGCTTCCGCCCAATTGAAGCCGGTGACGCCCGGAGGGGCGGACTTGGTCATCAGCCTTTGGTAGAGGGCAGCGGCCTCGATCGCCTCGGGCGTTTCGGTGCGCAGCTTTCCCTTGTCGTCGAGCGGCGTCATGTCGTAGCCGAGCATCAGCGACGTCCAAACCGGCGTGTTGGCATTCTTGAGGCCGCGGGCGACGAAACCGAACGTGTTGGTCGATGGATCGGTCAGCGCTTCGGCGGCGGCCACCAGCTGGTCGAACGATTCAGGGTATTTGAGGCCCTTTGCCTCGAACAGCTCCTTGTTCCAGTAGACGATCCAGTAGTCCACCGAGAAGGGCAGCGAACGCAGCACGCCCTGGTTGTCCTTGGCGAAAAGCATGCCGGCCTCGGCGAAATCGCTTTCGACCAGGCCGGGATCGGTCAGGGTCGGATCGGCGAGATAGCCGGCGATGTCGGCCAGCCAGCCACCCTTTTCGAACTGGCGCTTCTGCACGTGATAGCTCAAATGCACGACATCGAAGCTCGGCTTGCCGGAGCTGAGTTCGATCACCGTCTTCTGCCGCTGCTGCTGTTCCGGCGTCGCCTCGGCATTGACCTTGATGCCGGTCAGTTCCTCGAATTCGGCGATGTATTTCAGAATGGTGTCGCTGCGCGGGCTTTTCACCAGATTGACGTCGAGCGTGGTGCCGGCAAAGCGCTTCCAGTCGACGCCGGCGGAAAAGCTCGGGCGAAGGCCGGCCAGGCCCGCGGCTGCGAGAGCCGTGGTTCCTGCAAGGACTTGCCTTCTTGTTGGCTTGAACGGATTGGACGACATTTCTTCCTCCCTTGGGTTGCTGTCGTTGTGGATAGCGTCGCGGCAGCCGCGAACCATACGTCCTCAGATCTGGAGCGCCAACCGGCGCGCATTGTCGATATGCCGGCTGATCGCCTCGACCGCCTTTTGCGGATCGCGGCTCTCGAGCGCTTCGATCACCGTCAGGTGCTCCTGCATCACCGGCACGACGCGCCCATCGATGCGGAAACGCTCCTGGTGGATCAGCCTGATCTTTACCGAATTGACTAGATACGCCTTGGCGATGATCTCGTTGCCCAGCGCATCGATGAAGGTGTCGTGCATGGCCCAATCGATGTTCTGGGCCTTGGCTTCCATTTCCGGCGTCGGCGTCTGCGACAAGGCTTGAGCCAGCATGTCCTCATGTTCGCGCCGCAGGCCGGCGAGCACGGCGTCGGAGGCGTTGACGGTGAACAGCGCCACCGCCTCACGCTCCATGAACAGGCGAAACTGGAAGGCCTCGCGGATCAGGTTGATGTCGATATGGGCGATCTGCATGCCGCGCTGCGGGATGGTCGTCAAAAGCCCCTCGGCCTCGAGACGCGGCACGATCTCACGGATGGCGCCTAGCGGCAGCCCGGTAAAGGCAACCAGTTCGCGCTGCGACACGAACTGTCCCGGCCGCAGATCGCGGGCCAGCAAATGCCGCGTGAAGCTGGCATAAGCTCTTTCCCTGAGGGTTGCCGGTTCGCTGCTGTCGTCCATTTCAAGCGCGCTTCCCTTTGCCGGTCAGGCCGGCTCTGTCGCAAACAGCCTGTCATAGGCGGCAGCAAGCTGTTGCCGCCCCTGCGAACCGATCGGCTCCAGCGGCGGACGGACCGCCAGCCAGCGCTCGTCGCCGGTTTTGCGCGCCACCATGACCTTCACCGCCGGGATGACCGAATATTTGAGCAATTCGAGCACGAAGCTCTCGACACGGGCATCGTCGCGCCCATCCTCGGCCATGGCGCGGATTTCGCCGGTGACGAAATTGGCCATGCCGGAAATGGCGCCCTGCCCGCCCTGGCGCACGCTTCTGGCCAGGTGCCGCTCGTCGCCGATCAGGATCACCAGGTCGCCATGGGCTCTTAGCAGCGCCTCGCTGTAGCTCCAGTCGCCACCCGAATCCTTGACACCGGCGATCACGCCGGGGAAGGCCGCACACAGCCGACCGATCAGGGTAAGCGGGAGCGGCACCATGGTGACAGAGGGGATGTTGTAGAGGAGGATGCCGCGAGCCAGCGGCCCGAGCGCAGCGAAGACGGCAGAAAACCATCCGAACAGCCCGTCCTCGCCGACATTCTTGAAGTAGCTCGGCGGAGCCAGCAGGATGTTGCGGATGCCGCACTGCAAGGCATGCCGCGCCTGTTCGGCGGCGTCTTCGGCCGCGTCGACCAGCACGCCGGCAACGAGCCGATGTGCCGGAATGCCGGCGGCCAGCATGGCCTCGGTAACAATCCGCCGCTCTGCCGTGCCCACGGAGGCGCCTTCCCCGGTGGTGCCAAAGAGCGTGGCGCTGCTGCAGCCGGCGCCAAGGCAAACCCGGGCCTGCGTGACCATGGGAAGGATGGCGATCTGCCCGGACGCATCGAAAGGCGTGGCGAGAGCAACCGAAAGACCAAAGCGCGAGACCACTATTCTCTCCAGATGTCGATGTGCAAGCAGTACTAGCACACTAACATGTTAGTTGTAAATTGCGGCGGGACCTTTTCCAAACGGCGTCGACATCGGACGAATATATGATGCGGATTTGGGCGGCTGCCATGTTTCCGGCAGCGCGATCCCTACTGTCCCGTCGCGTCCGCGTAGATATCGAGGACACGCGTGATGCTGCCGATCAGAAGCTCGTGAGCGAGGGGCTTGACCCGGCGTGCGGCAACCTCGGCGTCGAGTTGCCCCAGATACTGGCTGATCAGCGGCCGGGGTATATCCTTCTCGCCCAATACGTCCAGCAGCGTCCTTGTTGCGCGCTGCGCCTCCGGCGTCGGCCAATAATAGCGGATGCGGTCGCTGAACGAGAAATGCCGCTGCATGCGCTGCTCGTCCGGCGTGCCCGGATAGTATTGCTGCCAATTGTCCGGCGACGCCAGCATGATGCGTTCCATCGCGGCAGGCAGGCTTTCGCGCGAAAAGTCCGGCGCGAGGATATCGGCGATATGACTGAGCCCATACAGCGCTTCGCGAAGCGCGAAGGTCAGCCAGGGGCCGACCTTGAGGATGGCAAAACCGTCGCGAACGAGAGCATTTAGCGCTTCGGCCGGCTGGTAGTCGGTCGAATGCGCCTCAAAAACCAATTGCGGCATACGGTCGAGCACAGCCACCAGTTCAGTCGCCTTGGCCGGTGCATAGGGCACGATCTCGGTGTTGCCGAACTCGACGCCGGGCTGGACGACGACACCGACCGCACGGCCAAAAGCGGCTTCGAGGCCGACGCGGGAAAACGCTCGCGCGTGGATTTCTACGGTGCGCAAGGCATCGCCGGGCGCCGTCACATGCAGGTGGTCGAGCGCCTCCAGAGCCCCGCCCGGCACCGGCACTTCGGTGCCGATGACGTAGACCGGTTTTTCGCCGCCTGCCCGCTCGACCGCCGCCTCGGCGATTTCAGCAAGTTCAGCCGCGCGCGCGGCGATCGTTTCCTCGGCAAGCACGGCTGGATCGTCGGCGCAGGCCATGCTCGTATCCAGATGCATTTTGGTGAAGCCGGCGCTGGCATAGGCATCGATCATCGCCGCAGCCTTCTTCATCGCGGCGGCGGCAGCCATGTGCTTCCACGGATTGGGCCCGAGATGATCGCCGCCGAGGATCAGGCGATCGACTGGGAAACCCGCTTTCAGCGCATGCGCCTCGACAAAGCTGCGGAACCCCGCAGGCGTCATCCCGGTGTAGCCGCCCTCGTGGTTGACCTGGTTGCAGGTGGCCTCGATCAGCACGTCCGCGTGTCGCGCGACGCCATGGCGCAGGGCAGCCTCGATGACCAGCGGATGCGCCGAGCAGACCGAGGCGATGCCGCTTCTGTCGCCTGCAGCGCGCCTGCCCGCAATGTTCGCAAACCTTCGCGTCGCGTCACTCACGGCGTGTTCCCCCTGGCGATGAAGGCCTCGACCGCTTCAAGCGGGAAAATGCCTTCCATCGGCCCCTTGCGGGTGACGGCAAGCGCACCGCAGGCATTGGCGATCCGCAGGGCTTCGGCAGGAGCCGCCCCGTGCAGCCAGAACGAGACGAAGGCAGCACCGAAGCAGTCGCCGGCGCCGGTCGGATCGACCTCGTCGACGGCAAAGCCGGACGAGGCGACCGCGCCGTGATGATCATGATAGACGGCGCCGGCGGCGCCCTTCTTCAGGACGACGCAGGACAGGCCGCGGGCCAGCAGTTCGTCGACTGCACCCTTCTCGTCCTTGGCGGATGAAAACAGGAAGAGCTCCTCGCCGCTCGGCAGGAAGATGTCGGCTTGCGCCAGCACTTGGTCGAGTGCTTCGCGCATGCCGGATGCCTGCATGATCTCGCGGCGGATGTTCGGATCGAAGGACACGGTTCCCCCTTTGGCCTTGACCGTCTCGATCGCCGATAGCGCCACCGCGATGGCGCGGTCGGAAAACAGCGACGAACCCATGACATGGACATGATCGGCACCGGCGAGCAGCTTTGTCGCCGCCGCGTTTGTCTCGATCAGGCCGGAGGCGCTGTTGCGGATGTTGAAGACGAAATGCCGGGTGGCGTCGGCGCGGTAGGTGACGAAGGCCGTGCCCGTCGCATGGCCCGGGTGAACCGCGATCGCCGACACGTCGGCGCCCAGTGCCCGCAGCCGATCGATGTTCAGCCTGCCGAAATCGTCGTCGCCGACGGCGCCGATGAGACCGGCCGGCTGGCCGAGCGCCGCCGCCTGGCCGATGAAGATCGCGGGCGCGCCCGACGGGTAAGGTCCAAGCAGCGGACCAGGCTCGAGAAAGCTCTGGCCGATCCGCTCGGCCATGATCTCGACCAGAATCTCGCCGGCACCGACCAGCTTCTTCATCTCGCGGAATCCCTCGAATTCGCCCACTGCAAGTGAATACGGCTTGTGCTTTTTCGCGTCAATTAATAAATTTACGCATGGAAACTATGCAATTCTTCTGTAAAGTTTCGCCTTGCATTCGAGGGCTTTGACGTCGATGACGCACAAGACGATGGAGGATTTTGCTCGCTCCTGCGGCGTCTCCAGGCCGACACTGTCGAAATATTTCGACGATCCGACCAGCGTCAAGCCGGCGACACGTCAGCGGATCGAAGTGGCGCTGCGCTCGTCCGACTACCAGCCCAATCTCTTTGCGCGCAACCTCAACCGCAAGCGAACTCGCAGCATCGGCATCGTCGTGCCGACGCTCGCCGATCCCTTCTATTCGGAAATGGTCAGCCGCATCGAACTCAGGCTGCGCGACGAAGGCTACTGGCCGATCGTGATCTCCTCGCACGGCTTGCGCGAGCTCGAAGTGGAAGCGACACGAACCATTCTTTCCCTGAAAGTTTCCGGCGCGCTGATCGCGCCGCTCGGCCTGCGCTCCGACGAGCGCACGCTGGAGAAGCTGACACAGACCATACCGATCGTCTATTTCGACACTTATCTCGAGGGCGACACGCCATTCGTCGGCAACAACAACAGCCAGAGCGTCTCGACCATCGTCGATTATCTCTGCCGCTCCGGCGATGCTCCGGTCTATTTCGATATCCCGCACGTCAACCACAATTCGCGCGAGCGCCTGAACAGCTATGTCGGCGCCATGCAGCGGCTCGGGCATGAGCCGGTGCTCATCGGCACCCCTTATGACTACACTTGGGATTTCGAACGGATCGGCTACCAGCAGATGGAAGCGATGCTCGCGCGTGGCGGTCTGCCGGGCAAGACCATTCTGTGCGCCAACGACCGTCTCGCCTTCGGCGTGATGGCCGCCGCCTACTCGCAGGGCCGCAAGGTCGGACGCAAGGGCGATTGCGACCTGCGGGTCGCAGCCCATGACGACCATCCGCTGAGCCGCTACACCTGCCCTGCCCTCACCACCATGGCGCAGGACTTCGCTTCGATGGCCGGACGCAGCGTGGAGACGCTGCTGGCCTTGCTGGATGAGGACGACGCGACAGTTGCACGCAAGGTCAGTCTCGACGCGACGCTGGTCATGCGTCAGTCGGCCTGAGCGTTTCCAAACACAGGATCGAAGCCGCGCCATGCGGCAACTGCCGCGCCGACCGCTTGCCGCGCCGCCGGACCATGGCGGCCCATCGAAACGAAGCCGTGGATCTGGCCGGGCCAGCGCCGCAGGACGACCGGCACCTCGTCATCTTCCAGACGCTTCGCGTAGGCCTCGGCTTCGTCGGCGAGGATATCATGGCCGGCGATAGCGACAAAAGCCGGCGCTGCGCCGGCAAGGCTTGCGGCCTTGAGCGGCGACACGCGCCAGTCATCAATATCGCCAGCATGGTTGATATAGTGGTCGCGGAACCAGGCCATGGTCGCCAAAGTCAGGCCATAACCGTCGGCAAAGCGGCGATAGCTGTCCGCCGCCTGCGAGGCGTCCGTGTTCGGATAGAACAGCAGCTGCGCCCCCGGCGGCTTCTTGTCGCCGCGCGCAAGCAGGCAAAGGACGGTAGCGAGATTGCCGCCGGCGCTGTCGCCGGCGACAGCGATCCGTTCGGCGTCAATGCCGAGATCGCCCGCGCCGTCCTGCATGAAGGAAAGTACGGCGCGGCAATCTTCGATGGCCGCCGGAAATTTGTGTTCCGGCGCCAGCCGGTAGTCGGGAGAGACGACGACGCAGGCCGCCATATTCGCAAGCCAGCGGCAGATCTCGTCATGCGACTCGAGATTGCCGATCACCCAGCCGCCGCCATGCAGATAGAGCAGCGCCGGGGCAGCGGCTCCGACCGCCCCCTGTCCGCGATAGATTCTGAGCGTCAACGGGCCGCCGGGTCCGGTGATGGTGCGCTCGGTCAATGAGCCGACCGGCTCGCGCTCGCCCTGGAGTGCCGGAACGCCCTCCTCATAGGCGCGGCGCGCCTCTTCAGGCGTGCCGGCTTCGAATGGCGGGGCGGCCGCCTGCCGGTCAAGGTCGAGCACATGCCGGGCCTCCGGATCGAGCAAGGGTGAAAGCAATGTCGTCATCGTAAGCCCTCCGATATCAGGCGAGCAGGCTCGCCGCTTCGGCGTCCTGGAAGCGCGGCGGCTGATCGACCGTTGCGTTGACGGCAACGGACTCGCGGCTCTCACCCGAAGCGAGGATCGCCTCCATGATTTCCAGCACATGAAGCGCAAGGTCGCCGGACGCCCGCGGCTTTCTTCCTGTTGTCAGCGCGCGCGAAAGATCGGCAACGCCGAGCATGCGGTAATTCGCGCGGTCGGGCGCGGCGAAGGGCCAATTGCGCGCGCCATAGAATTCGCTCTCACTGTGGAAGTCGGCCCAGTCGGCCCCTCGTTCCGACAGCGAGACGGTGCCGCCGAACGTATCCGGATCGGGCAGCCTGAGCGAGCCTTCCGTCCCATGCAGCTCGATCGGGTGGTTGGAGTGCCTGAAGACATCCCACGAGGCGCCGAAGGTGACGGTGGCGCCTGAGCGGAACTCCAGCAGCGACAGGATGTTGGTCGGTGTGCCGACCTTGAAGCTGGTGTTCCGGTAGGGGCCTTCGGCGGTGATCAGCCGCTCCTCCTGGCCCCGCGTCGCCATCGCCATCACGCGGGCCACCGGCCCGAGCAAATTGACCAGCATCGTCAGGTAGTAGGGACCCATGTCGAAGACCGGTCCGCCGCCGGGCTGATAATAGAATTGCGGATTGGGATGCCAGTGCTCCATGCCGCGCCCCATCATGAAAGCGGTGCCGGTCACCGGCCGGCCGATCGCACCCTCGTCCATGAGGCGGCGTGCCCGCCGTCCGGCGGCGCCAAGGAAGGTGTCCGGGGCCGAGCCCAGCAGCAGCCCGCGCTCCGCCGCCTCGGCGACAAGCCGCCTGCCGTCCTTGGCCGAGGTCGCCAGCGGCTTTTCGGTGAAGACGTGCTTGCCCGCCGTAAGCGCTGAAAGCGAAACGTCGAAATGCGCCACCGGGATGGTCAGGTTGAGGACGAGGTCGATCTCCGGGTCGGCCAGAAGCGCATCGACGCTGACCGCCCGGATGCCGTATTCGCTGGCGCGCAGGGCCGCCAAATCGGGCGATATGTCGGCGCAGGCGCGTAGCTCGACCTCGCCGAACAGGGCCGCATTGCGCAAATAGGTCATCGAGATATTGCCGCACCCGACAACGCCGATGCCGAGCTTAGCTCCTGATTTTCCTGGCATTTTCCACTCTACCTCCCGACGTCGCAACGCTCTGGTTGAATTATTGCACCAGCAACGGATCACATTCGAAAGCCGCTTTACAGCATTTTAAATGTTGACGCGCGTAAAATTATTATAGAACATGCGAAAATTATGGCGCAACATTGGAGGCGCCAGCCTTGAGGAGGAGAACATGACTGACGGCCAACAGCCGATGCGAATCCCGTGGGTCATGCGCGCATTGGATCTTTCCGTCGCGGTCAGGGACAGAGTTGGGTTCAGGCATAGATCACCTTGGCCCCGGTCATCTCAAGCTGGCTGCGTATTGGACCGGGCAGGCCATCGTCGGTGATCACCACATCGACGGCCGACAGCGAAAATGCCTTGGAGGTCCCGCTGACGCCCCATTTGCTCGAATCGGCGAGGAGGACAACGCGCCGGGCCATGCGAACGAGGTTTCGCTTCGTTCGCGCCATGTCTTCGTTCACGTCGACCACATCCAGTGACGAGTCTATCGCATGCGCTCCAACAAAGACCTGATGCGCTACCAAGCCGCCGAGAGCCGTATCGGCATCGGTGATCAGCGTGCTCACCGTGTCGGGATAGACCCGGCCGCCGATCATATGAACGTCGAGCCCGGGACGATGCATAAGATGCTGCACGATATTCATGGCCGTGGCCGCGACCACGACATTGCTGAGCGGCGGTAACTGCATGGCAACCTGCATCAATGTCGAGCCGCCGTCGAAGATGACCGATTGGTTGTCCTCGAACAGGTCTAGCGCCGCCCGGGCGATGCGCTTCTTTGCGTCGAGGTTCGTTTGCATCCGCCGGGCGAACGCGGCCGTAGTCGAATCGGTGGTCCGGGTCACCGCCCCTCCACGGGTCTTGGTCAGTAGTCCCTTGCGATCAAGTATCTCGAGGTCGGAACGCACCGTGACCTCCGACACGCCAAACCCGTCTGACAGGTCCTTCGTGCGCACCTGTCCGCTGCGCTGCACCTCACCCAGGATCGATTGGCGTCTCTGCTCCGACAACATTGCCCTGCCCTTCCCTGCGCCAAGCAACCGCTCTGGCCTCGGCTCAGCTTACCAAAAATATGCAAATTCGAAAGCTTTCGAAAGATTGTATTTCTTGTTTCTTTCGGAAACACTGGGTCCAGGATTTTGAAATCAAACGATTGGGGAATTTTGCACTCATGAGCCTAGGAACCAAGGTGCGTCTTGCGCGCCTCTTCTCGCATCCATCGGGGAAACTTTTTGGCGGCGCGGTCGACCACTTCGTCGGCTATGGCGACGTGCGCAAAGGCGGCCTTGCCGACCTGCCGGGTGCGCTCGCACGCGTCATGGTGGGCAAACCCGACTACGTCAGCATCCAGCCTGGCACCGCGCGCCATCTGTGGCCGCAATATGCGGGCAAAGCTTCCCTGGTGATTCAGGCGGGCTGCTTCACTCCGGACGATCGCATCAGCGAGTTGATCGCAACGCCCGAGGATGCGGTGCGCGCGGGGGCCGATGCGTTGGCCGTGGCCATTCCGGTACGCGGCGCGACCGAGGGCAAATACATACGCTGGCTGACCGATTCGGTAAATGCAGCGGCCCGCTACGGCATGCCTGTGGTGGCGCATATCTACCCTCGCGATTTCACCGACGGAGCAAAAATCGTCTTCACCCCCGACGAGATCGCCTATGCGGCGCGCATCGGCTACGAGTCCGGCGTCGACGTGATCAAGATCGGCTACACGGGCGATTTCGAGTCGTTCCGAGAGACCGTCCGGACCTGCCCGGTGCCGGTTGTGATCGCGGGCGGTCCAAAGACCGATACGCTGCTCGGCGCGCTTCAGCAGACGGCGGACGCCATCCGTGCCGGCGCACGCGGCGCCGTGGTAGGCCGCAATCTTTGGGGGCATGGCGATCCGGAGAAGGCAGCGCTTGCCTTTCGGGGCGTCATCCATGACGGCCTTTCGGCGCAAGACGCCCTGGCGAAGGCGGGTGCCTGAACGATGCCCACCGTCCCCGCGATCCTCGGCTTCGGCGCTATTGCGATTGACGACATCGTCTACGTCGATCAGCCGTTGTCGGCGGGCAAGGGGAAGGTTCTGCAAAGTGCCCGCGCTTTCGGGGGAAATGTTGCGACGGCGCTGGCCGCCGTCGTGCGACTCGGCGGAACCGCCGGGTTCGCCGGATGGCTGGGCAGTGCCGCGGACGACGCCGTGCTGCGCGATCTCGTTGCGAGCGGTGTTGAAACCGCATTCGCGCCGCGCCACCCCGACGCGCGCCCGGTGCGCTCGCGGATCACCGTCGGCTCGGACGGGGAACGGTTCATCGCGTATGACGACGATGCGATGCTGGGCACCGCTCCGGATTTTCCGGACGATATCCTCAGCCGCGCGACCGTCCTGATCGTCGATAGCTACGCGATCCGGTCCCTGGATGTCGTGGCTCGGGCTCGCGATCTCGGCCTTGCGATCCTCGGCGATATCGAATGGAGCAGCGGCCCAGCCACGGAGCGGCTGATCGCGCTCTGCGACCATCTCATTCTTCCACTCGGCTTTGCGCGGACTGCCACGGGGTGCCGATCGCCCGCCGAGATGCTCGATGCATTGTGGTTGCCTTCGCGGTCCGCAGTGGTTCTGACCGACGGTGGCAGGGGTGTGTACTATCGCGGGCGTGAAGAGACAGGTCTCTGGCACCTGCCCCCGCACAGGATTGTGGTCGTCGACTCGACCGGTGCGGGTGACTGCTTTCATGGCGCCTATGCCCATGCGTTGACGCGCGGAGCCGGCACCGCAGGCCGGGTGGCATTCGCGGCCGCGGCGGCAGCCCTTTCGATAACGGGCCGTGGCGGGCGCGAGGCGCTTCCGACCGACGACCAGGTTACGGAACTCCTGGCATCGACGAACGCGCCGTCAGCAGTCGAACTGAAAAAAACGCATGTCAATACTAGAACATAGCTAGAAACTATACGATGAAATATTTCGCAGGTGAACATGATCCGAGGATGGTTATAAAAAATCAGCGGCTTATACTGCGGAGGGAGGAATATGACAGAGGTCATTCTTGAGAATATCTGCAAAACCTACGGTAACAATTTTCGCGCAATCGACCAATTGAACCTATCGGTCGAGGACGGCGAGTTCTTGATTCTCGTCGGGCCGTCCGGCTGCGGCAAATCCACCGCGTTGCGAATGATCGCGGGATTGGAGGACATCACCAGCGGCAGCCTTCGGATCGGCGGAGTCGACGTCGTCGACATGCCGCCCAAGGACCGCGACATCGCGATGGTCTTCCAAAGCTACGCGCTCTACCCGCATATGACGGTGTTCGAAAACATCGCCTTTTCGATGCGGCTGGCAGGCAAGCCGAAGGCCGAGCGCAAGAAGCGCGTCGACGAGATCGCCAAAACCCTTCAGCTGACGTCTTTGCTGGACAGCAAACCCGCGAACCTTTCAGGCGGACAGCGTCAACGGGTTGCCATGGGCCGCGCCATGGTGCGCGAGCCGGCCGCCTTTCTCATGGACGAACCCCTTTCCAATCTGGACGCGAAACTGCGCGTGCAAATGCGCGCCGAAATCACCAGTCTGCAAAAGCAGCTCGGCGTAACGACCATATACGTGACCCACGATCAAATCGAAGCGATGACGATGGGGGACAGGGTCGCGGTGTTGAAAGGCGGCGTGCTGCAGCAGGTCGATACACCCAAGAGGCTCTATGAATCGCCGGTGAACGCCTTCGTTGCCGGCTTCATCGGCTCTCCTTCGATGAACCTTTTCGAGGCGACCCTGACGGGCGACGAACTGATGTCCGGCACCTTCGCCATCCGGCTGCAGGAGGCAGCCTTCGAGCGCAGGCCGGGCTTGAGGTCGTTTGCGGGGCGCAAGGTCGTGTTCGGCATACGACCGGAGGATCTTTATGACAGCAGCCTCGAATCCGGTCGCAAGTATCAGACGATACCGGCCAAGGTGACCTCGATCGAAGAACTCGGATCCGAACATATTGTCCATCTGGACATCGACGCGGTCCGGGTGGACTCCGGCGATCCGGACGCGGTGGACGATTTTGGCCTGGCATCGAACGCGGTGGCGAGATTCGAGCCGATCAGCGCCGTCCACTCCGGCTCGGAAATCCGGTTGGCCCTGGATGATGCCAAGTTCCATTTCTTCGATCCCGAGACGCATCTGGCGATCTGAAGATCTGCGGCAGACCGCAGGCGAGAGCGAGGCGCCTGCGAAACGCAAGAAGGCTTCTGAGTAGAGCAGACGATCGTCCGCATTGTGCGGTCGATCTTAAAGAAGGAGGAGAAAATGATGTTTCGGATACAACCCGCGATGCTGAAAATAGCCGCGGCCGCATGGTTGCTTGGCGCAACCGGCGCCATGGCGGACACGACGCTGGAATTCACCCAATGGTGGGAGCCCGAATTGCCGGCCGGCTCGCTCAGGGCAATCATGAATGACTTCGAGGCTGCAAACCCCGGAATCAAGGTGACGCTGGTCAGCGGCCCCTATGCGACCACGCGAGACCAGATCTCGGTTGGTGCTGCAACTGGAACGCTTAGCGACGTCGTCGGTCTCGACGGCGCCTGGGTGAACAATCTGAACGCGCAGAATGCGCTGGCCGACATGAACCCGATGATGGATGCGAGCGAGTTCGACCAGACCCAGGTCGCGGATATCATCAAGGTGGACGGCAAGGCGGTGATGTTTCCCGTGGCTTCGTTCGTCTATCCGGTCTTCGTGAACATGGATCTCGCCGCCCAAGCAGGCGTGACCAAGCTGCCGTCGACCCGCGCGGAGTTTCTCGAAGCCGCCAAGAAGATGACCCATGCCGACAAGAACCAGTATGGCTGGGTGCTGCCCTTGTCGCTGCAAACGCCGTCCGGTGTCCAGAACGACCTGATGTCGTGGGTCTGGGCCTCGGGTCAATCGATGATGGCTGACGGCAAGCCGGCTCTCGAGGGCAAGCCGGTCGTCGATATGCTCACCTTCGTCAAATCGCTGAACGACGCCGGCGTCATTTCGCCCGGCATTGCCACCAAGACCGAGCAGGAAAAGGTCGAGGAATTCGTGAACGATCGGGTCGGAATGATGATCGACTCGCTCGCGCATGTGAACCTCATTCGCAAACGCAATCCCAAGCTGAACTTCGACCTCATCCCCGTCCCGGTCGTGGAGAATTACAACGGCAAGCGCGGCCTTCCCTACGCCTCCTGGGGCATCGGCATCTCTGCGGCCTCAAAACATCAGGAGGAAGCCTGGAAGCTCGTCCAATATCTGATGAGTGAAAAGGTGAACGCCAAGCTCGTGACGCTTGCAAACGCCTTCCCGGGCAACGTCAATGCCAAGCCCGATTTCGTGACCTCGGACAAGGCTTTCGCCAAGGCTTTCGAAATCTTCAAGACCGGCTATCTCGCCAACGAGTTCACGGGTCTGCCGGTGGCTGAAGACCTGATGACCCAGTTCGACGTGGAAGCCCAGAAGATGCTCGCCGGCGAGCAGTCTCCGGAAGAAGCCGCAGCCAACGCTCAAAAGGGCTGGATGGCGAAATTCTGAGCGACCTGTTCCCCGTTGCTATCTTCCACCGGGTAGCCTGACTTAGGGCAGGCCACCCGTCAACAACGGATCGGCAATTTGAGATGGACCTCTTTCCGAAGCGCACCTTCCTCTTGAAGGCACATCCCAAGGGTGGCACATGACTCGGCAGAAGCGCTCCCACCATCGACTGAAACGAGCGGTCGCACCCTATCTCTATCTGTCACCCTCGCTCCTCATCATCGGCCTTCTGATGCTACTGCCGATGGTGACGGTGATTGGCTATTCGTTCCAGAACAGCGCGGTGCTGCGTCGCGACCCATCCTTTGCCGGACTGAAACACTACCACGCGATCTTTGCCGATCCGGTGTTCTGGGCCTCGCTGTGGCACACGCTCTACTTCACCTGCATGAGTGTCATCTTCCATATGACCATCGGCATGGTCTTCGCACTCATGCTGAACAGCGACCGCATCAATCCGACGCTGCGCAACATTCTGCGCGTGCTCTACATATTGCCTTGGCTGTTCACCGCGGTGATTATCGCCGTGATCTGGCGCCTCCTGCTCGAGCCGAACGGTGTCGTGAACAGCGTTCTCATGCAGATGGGCATCATCGGTTCCAAGGTCGAGTGGTTTTCCTCGACGGCGACCGCGCTGCACGCCGTCACCTTCGCCAATATCTGGGCGGGCTACCCGCTTTTCATGGTCAGCTTGCTCGCAGGCTTGCAGGGCATTCCCAAGGATTTCTACGAGGCCGCCGATATCGACGGGGCGAAGGCCTACCAGAAGCTGATCTTCATCACCATCCCGCAGCTGATGCCGATCATCATCAGCATCTCGCTGCTCGACTTCATCTGGACCATGCAGGTCTTTCCATTGATCTGGATAACGACGGGCGGCGGTCCGATCTACTCGACCGAGGTCCTCAGCACCTACACGTACAAGCTGGCGTTTGCGAGCTACAACCTGTCGCAGGCGTCGGCGAGCGCCGTGGTCATCCTGCTGATCTCTCTCGGCCTGACGCTGTTCTACATCCGCTATCAAAAGGCTCGGTAGTCACCATGAGGAAAAGGCACACACCGAAAGACAGACTGATCACCGTCGCGCTCCATGTCGCGCTTGCCGCAGGGCTCTTTTTCGCGGCCTTCCCGATCTACTGGATGCTGAGCAGCTCGTTCAAGTCGAATACCGAAATCTTTGCCCTGCCACCAACCGTCCTGCCGAAGGCCTTCACGCTGGAAGCGTATGCGGCCATCCTTGGCGACCCGGTAAAGCTGCGCTTCTTCTTCAACAGCTACTTCGTGGCCGGAGCGGTGACCGTGCTGACGGTCCTGATTGCCTTGCTGGCGGCTTATGGGTTCAGCCGTTTCAATTTCCGCGGAAAGGGCAGCCTCAACACACTCATCATCAGCACGCAGACGATTCCGCCGATCACGCTTTTGATCCCCTTCTTCGGGCTTGTCGTCTCGTATGGCATCTTCGACACCTACGTCGCACTGATCCTGACTTACCTGGTGTTTACGCTGCCCTACGCGATCCTGCTGATGACGGGATATCTGAACACCTTGCCCCGCGATCTCGATGAAGCGGTGGCTGTCGACGGCGGCACCAGCTGGACCGCACTCTGGCGGGTGATCGTCCCGATTTCACTGCCTGGTATCGTGGCGACGTCGGTCTACACCTTCCTGTTGTGCTGGAACGAATTTCTCTTTGCGCTGACGCTGACGAAGTCAACGTCCATGCGCACCGTCCCGATCGGCATCCAACTTTTGATGGGGCAGCACGCCTTCGAATGGAACCAGATGATGGCGATGAGCGTGCTGGGCTCGCTACCGCTCTTGCTCATCTACCTCGTTGCCCAGAGGTTCTTCCTCGCCGGCATGACCGCGGGCTCGGTCAAGTAGGATGTCCCTCCCACGGAGAACCGATGGGGAAGGCCGCGCGTCGAAATCGATGGATTGGACCTTCTCTGCTGGCAGGCGATATCGCCGCGGCCTCGGGCGTCTTCATAGCGCCGCTGAATCGTGCTCGTGCTGTTCATCCAGCGCCACATCAACAAAGGGCTGACGCAGTGCGGCATCAAGGAATGAAAGCATGAAAGACCTGAAAGTCGGTTGCCAGACCTTCACCTGGGAAATGCTCGGAGAGCGTTTTACCGGTGGTCCCGACGATCTGCTTAAGGTGATCGCCGATGGCGGCTATGCCGGCATCGAGATCACCGACACGATGATCGGCCGCTATGCCGATAGGCCGGCGGAATTCGCCACGGCGCTGAGATCGGCCGGCCTCACCCTTGTTTCCTTCGCCTTCGGCTCGAAGAGCGGCTTTACGCTGAAGGAGAGCATCGGCGCCGACCTCGAGACAGCGAAACGCTGGATCGATTTTGCCGCTGTCTTTCCAGGCGCGCTGGTCTCGATGGGCTCGGCCACCGTCGTGTCCGATGGCCCGCGCGACGACAAGTTCCCTATTGCTGCCGAGTTCTACAACAAGGCCGGCGAATTTGGACGCAAGGCGGGCGTCGAAATCGCTGTCCATCCCAGCTCCCACCACAACACGCTGCTGTTCGACCGTGCCGACTACGACTGGATCTTCGCACTGATCGATCCGTCGCTCGTCGGCTGGGTGCCCGACACCGGACACATCTTGCGCGGCCATCAAGACATGATCGATACGCTTACCACCTACCGCGACCGCATCCGCTACGTGCATCTGAAAGACGTCGACGACAGCGGCACCTGGGCTATGCTCGGCAAGGGCGTCTGCGACACCCAAGCGGTGATCGATATCGCCAGCGCCGCACCTCGTTTCAACGGCTGGCTGGTGCTGGAAGAGGAATCCGAGACCGCCGCCGGCGATCCGGCCGCCGCGGTCAAGACCAACCGCCAGACGATGCGCGGCTACGGCGCGTGAGGAAGAGACCATGATCCGGAAGCAAGACCGTCGCCTTCGTGTCGGCGTGCTCGGCTGCGGGCCGATCGCGCAATTCGCGCATCTCGAATCCTGCGTGAAGGCCGGCAACGCCGATCTCTATGCGATCTGCGATGCCGCCCCCGATCTTCTGGCACGCATGGCCGCGACCTATGAACCCGAAAAAGTCTATGGCGATTACGATGAGATGCTGGCCGACCCGCAACTGGAAGCGGTGATCGTGGCGACCTCCGACGCCTATCACGTGCCGATGTCGATCAAGGCGCTCAAGGCCGGCAAGCACGTGCTGTGTGAAAAGCCAATCGGCGTCTCGGTCGAGGAAGGCGAGATGCTCGCCAATGCGGTCCGGCGCTCCGGCACGGTGCTGCAGGTCGGCCATATGAAGCGCTTCGACCCGGCACTGGAAGCGGCGCGCGATTTCGTCCGCGATGAGATCGGCGAGATCCTGGCGCTAAAAGCCTGGTATTGCGATTCCACGCACCGCTACACCAACACCGACGCGGTCCAGCCGTTGCCGGTCACCAGCAAGCTGGCGCGCAAGCCGGGCGGCAATCCGAAGGCTGATCTCAGGCAGTATTTCATGCTCGCGCACGGCTCGCACCTCGTCGACACCGCGCGCTTCCTGTGCGGCGAGATCGTTGCCGTGCGCGCCCGCCTCAACAAACGTTTCGGCGCCCATTGCTGGTTCGTCGAAACCGAGTTCGCCAATGGCGCGCTTGGCCATCTCGACCTCACCGTGGCTGTCCGCATGGACTGGCACGAGGGTTTTCAGCTCTATGGCGAACACGGCTCGGTGATCGCGAAGACCTTCAATCCCTGGTATTTCCGGGCGAGTGAGGTCGATATCTTTCACGAGAAGGATGCAACGTCGCGAAGGCCGCTCGGCGCCGACGGGCATTTCTTCAGGCGCCAGCTCGAAGGCCTCGCCGAGACAATCCTTGACGGCAAGCCGATGCGCGGCGCCAACGTCGAGGACGGACTTGCCTCGATCCGCGCCATGGTGGCGATCGCCCGTTCGGTCGAAACCGGTGATCGCGTCGAGATCGCTTCCGTAACGGGAGCGGTCTGATGCAGATCGGGGTGTTCGCCAAGACCTTCCCCGGCAGCGAGCCGGCTGGCGTGCTGGCAGCGGTCCGCGACGCGGGATTTGCCGTCACCCAGTTCAACCTTGCCTGCGCCGGGCTGCCGTCGATGCCGGATGCGGTGCAAAAAGCCGCCATTGATGCCATCGCGGCCGCATCGAATGCTTGCGGTGTCGTCCTTGCAGCGCTCTCGGGAACCTACAACATGGCCCATCCCGCCAAAGCTGTGCGCGACGACGGCCTGCGTCGGCTTGGCGTGGTCATCAAGACCGCGGCAGACCTTTCCGTTCCGCTGGTCACCTTGTGCACGGGAACGCGCAACGCGGACGATCAGTGGGCATATCATCCCGACAATACCGAGCCCTCGGCATGGGACGACATGGCGAGCGAGATGGAAAAGGCGTTGCAGCTCGCGGAGCGCCACGGCGTCGATCTCGGCATCGAGCCCGAACAGGCCAACATCGTCACCTCGGCGTCGGACGCGATGCGCCTCATCGCCGAGATGGGGTCGACACGGCTGCGCATCGTGCTCGATCCGGCCAACCTGTTCGAGCAGGCGAGCTCGGCCGAAGCACGCGCCATCGTCGCCGCCGCCGTCGAACGCACTGCGGGCCACGTCGCCATGGCGCATGCCAAGGACCGTTTCGCTGACGGCCGCTTCACGACGGCCGGCCGGGGTGTCGTCGACTTTGCGGATTTCGTCGCCAGGCTGAAAGCATCGGGCTTTGATGGGCCGCTGGTCACGCATGGCCTCTCGGCCGAAGAGGCACCCAGCGTTGCCCGCTTCCTCAAAGGGCTGGTGTGATGGCGCGCCTGGCCACGCTGCTTCGCGATGACGCCAAGCTTCGGATTTCCGATAGTGGCGACGGCGTTGCGGTCATCTTTCAGCATGGGCTGGGCGGTGGCGACGCGCAGGTCGCCCAGGCCTTCCCTTCCGGGCCGGGCTTGCGGCGCATCACGCTGGAATGCCGCGGGCACGGCGCGTCCGGACTGGGCAGCCGCCGGCCGTTTTCCCTGGAGATGTTCGCGGACGATGTTGTTGCCGCCGCCGATCAGGCCGGCCTCGATCGTTTCGTCGCCGGCGGCATTTCCATGGGCGCGGCGATCGCCATGCGCCTGGCCTGCCGTCATCCGGACCGCGTCGCGGGTCTTCTCCTGGTGCGGCCGGCCTGGATTTTCGACGACGCGCCGGTGAACCTGCGGCCGATCGCCAAGGTTGCCAGGCTTATCCTGGACCACGGCCCCGACAAGGCGAGGGCGATCTTCGCGCAATCGGAAACCGCCGCGCGCCTGCAGCGCGACGCGCCCGACAACCTTGCCTCGCTGTTCGGGTATCTTGACCGGCCGGACGCCGCGCCGTTCGCGCAGGTCCTCGCCGACATTGCCGCCGACGGCCCGGGAGTTTCAGCGAGTGACGCCGCTGCCCTTGGCATCCCCACGCTCGTCATCGGCAATGCCATGGATGCGGTGCATCCGCTCTCGGCCGCCCATATGCTCGCCGCAGCCGTTCCCGGCGCGACCTTTGCCGAAATCCATCCCAAGGCGCTCGACAGCGTCAGGCATTTCGCCGAGCTGCAGGCTGAGATCACGACCTTCCTTCAGACCTACTCGAACTTCCGGAGCCTCGTTCCGTCATGACGACCAAATTCCTGTCCGGCCCCGCTGCCATCGCCGCCCTGCCGCGCAACCGGCTGCTCGGCGAGTTTTCGCTGTGGTCGGCCGACCTTGCCAATATGGAGCGCGACCTGAAGCGCATAGAACATCATGTCGACCTACACCACATCGATGTCGCGGACGCCCGCTTCACTCCCGGCTTCCTGTTCTTCCCGGATCTGGTAGCGCGGATCGCCGGGCTGACGGCAAAACCGATCCATGTGCACCTGATGGTCGAAGCCGAGATCGTCGAGGAGCAAACGCGCCAGTTCATCGAGGCCGGTGCCGACCTGGTCAGTGTCCACGCCGAAAACGGCGAAGCCGGCCTGCGCGCCGTGCGGCTGGCGCATGCGCTCGGCGCCGAGGCCGGCGTGGTGCTCAGGCTGGAAACGCCGGTGGCCGCGGTCACGCCTTTCCTGTCACAAGTCGCGTTTGTGACGCTTCTCGGCACATCCATCGGCGTCAAGGGCCAGAGCCTTTCCGAGCAGGCCTGCCCACGTTTGATCGAAGCGCGCGCGCTGATGAGAAAAGCCGGTCGCGAAACCGACATCATCCTGGCTGCCGACGGCGGCATCCGCCACGAGACGGTGCCCCGCCTGCGCGCCTCTGGCGCCGAGACGGTGGTGCTCGGATCGCTGGCGTTCGGCGACCCCGACCTCGCGCAGCGCATTCGCTGGCTGCATGGGCTGAAGGTCGCCGTCTGATGACAAGACTGGCCCTCGCCTTCGATCTCGGCGGAACGGAGCTGCGCGGCGCGCTGGTCGAGAGCGACGGCGGCGTTCTCGCGCAGGTCTCGGCGCCGACGATGGCGATCGCGGGATCGGATGCGGTGATCGGCCAGATCATCGCACTGGCCGGGGCTCTTCTGAGACAGCGCCCACAGGCGGATGTCGCCGGGATCGGCATCGGCGCGCCGGGACCGCTCGATCCCAAGGCCGGTATCGTGATCGCGCCGCCGACGCTGGCCGGCTGGCACGACGTGCCGTTGATCGACATTCTTGGCAAGCATTTCGGCCTGCCGGTGCGGCTGGAAAACGACGCTAACGCGGCCGCCCTTGGCGAATGGCGCTTCGGCGCCGGCCGAGGCAGCGACTCCCTGGTGTTCGTCACCGTGTCGACCGGCATCGGCGGCGGGGTCGTCGCCGACGGCCACATCTATCACGGCCGGCGCGGGCTTGCCGCCGAGATCGGCCACATGACCATCACCGGCGAGGGCGACCGCTGCTTCTGCGGCGCCGTCGGCTGTTTCGAGGCGGTCGCCTCCGGTACCGCGCTCGGGCGGCGTGCCACGGCGCTGACCGCGCCGGGCGACGGCTCCCTGCTTAGGCGCCTTTCGGCTGACGGCGACGTTTCGGCCAGGCAGGTCGTCGAAGCCGCACGTGCCGGCGATATCAGCGCGCTCGAATTGATCGAGGCGGAGGCGAAGTGGCTCGGCATCGGCTTCACCAACCTGCTTCACCTCTATTCGCCGGACCTGATCGTCATGGGCGGCGGCCTCGCCAATGGCTTCGACCTGTTGGCTCCAACCATCAGGGCGACCGTCGAGCAGCGGGCGATGCCGGCCTACAGGGATGTACCGATCGTGCCGGCGCAGCTTGGCGACCGCGCAGGACTGATCGGCGCGGCCAGCCTGATCCTGTGGGAAGGCGAACCGGGCGTATCTACTTGACCAGTGGCCGAATGCGCCATGGTGCAAAACCCTTGAGATGCCGGCAGGACAGAGGGGGGCGCCAAGGATCGCTGCAGTCTTCATTCTGCGCCGCTGCATCGCCCGACTGAGCTTGGCGGGCGCGCAGCCTGCCGCCTACTTCCCGCAATGGTGATCGTTGATCTTGTTCAAGGCATTCGCGTCGGGTCCGACCCTGTGGTAGGAGCAGGCTCCTGCGGCTGTCGTGAACAACTGCCGATCATAGTAGCGCGGGCCGCCGAACAGAATGTCGATGATGTTGCCTTCGGCGGGGACGTAGCGATCACGGTCAGGCCGATCATCGCGATCTCCAGCCAAGGCCGCGACAGACATGCTGCACCCCATTGCGAAAACGAGAGCGCGGATCGCAAAACGTTTTGTTGTCATCGGGGAATGCCTTTCTGGCCGTTCGGCTTCTCACCATACATCCAAAATCGCCAGCCGGACAAAAGTTCCCTCACCCTGGCCGGACCAAGCTCAACCATATGACCTGTCACAATAGGTTTATCCTGCGGCACTGCGCGGCAATCTACCCCGCGATCTCCAGCAAGGACGATACCAGCAACCGACGTTCGTCCTGTGAGAGGACGTCCGAATCGAAGAGATTCATGCTGCGAAGTCCTTCGATGGCGAGGTAGCAGACCAACAGCGCCTTGAGGTCCGGCGTCTCTCCCTTGAGCCGCTCGAAAACCTGCCGCCTGAACGCTTTTATCGGCGTCAGGAAATCGGGGTCCTCGGCGATCGCCGAAAATATCCAGGAAGCTGACGGTTTCGATTCCGCGGCATGTTCGGCCGAAAGCTTGATGTAGGTCGCAAGCGGGCTCTCGCCGCTGACGCCGGCAGTGCGGGCGGCGTCCAGCGCCTGCTCGAAAGCGCGCAGATAATCCTCAACCAGCGCCTGCATCAGTTTCGCCTTGGTCGGGAAATTGTAAAGCAAGCCGCCTTTCGACACCCCGGCCCGGCTGGCGACGGCGTCCAGCGACAGGCTGCCGGGCCCTGTCTCGCGTGCCACATCAGCGGCGGCGGCGAGAATTTTATCACGCGAATTTGCTCTGCGGGCTTTCATCAATCGTTCCCCCATACATTAGCCTACGCGGAATTGACAAGACCGTCCAGACGGTACAGTAAGGTCGCCGTCATTTGATATCGGGACCAGTCACAGATATGTGTTTGGGTCATCCGACTGTTGTGCCGGGCCATGGCCAAGGGGACTGTTCGTGATCAAGCGTTTTATCATTGCCTTCATTCTGCTCGTGCTGGTCTGCGGCGGCATCGTCGGCTTCAATTTGTTCCGCGACAATGCAATGCAGCAATTCTTCGCCACGATGAAACCGCCGGCCGCGACCGTGTCGACGACAATCGTCAAGCCGACCGAGTGGACGCCGGGCGTCGAGGCGATCGGCACTGTCAGCGCGGTCCGCGGCGTCGACCTGACCGTCGAAACCGCCGGCATCGTCAAGGACATCCTTTTTCACGCCAATCAGAAGGTTGAAGCCAACGCGAGTCTCCTTCAGCTCGACGATGCCGCCGAACGCGCCGATCTCGATGCGACGAAGGCGCAAGCAGCGCTCGACCAGACGGCGTTGACACGCGCCCTTGAATTGCAGAAACGCGATGTCGGCTCGGAATCGACGCTCGATACGGCGCGGGCAGCCGCATTGGCTTCCGCTTCGCGGGTCAACAGGCTGCAGGCGGTGCTCAAGCAGAAGCTGCTGACAGCGCCCTTCGGCGGCACCGTCGGTATCCCCAGGATCGACCTCGGCCAGTATCTCTCACCCGGCACTTCCGTAGCGACCCTGCAGGATCTGGAGACGATGCGGGCCGATTTCTCGGTTCCCGAACAGCAGCTTCCGCTGCTGAAGATCGGCCAGACGGTGCGGCTGGGCATTGGTGACGGCGAGCTGCCGTTCGCCGGCACCATCCGCGGTATCGACCCGAAGATCGATCCGACCAGCCGGCTGGTGACGGTCAGGGCCGAGGTCGCCAACCCCGAAGGCAAGCTGACCCCTGGCCAGTTCGTGCAGGTGCGCGTCGAACTGCCCGAGGAAAACAACGTGCTGACGGTGCCGCAGACCGCGCTGACCTCCAGCCTCTACGGTGACTTCGTCTTTGTGGTGCGTCCAGCGAAGCCAGCCGCAGCCAATGGCGCCGCCCCTGCCGCCGCGGCCAACGCGGAAGAAAAGCCGACCACGGATAGTGCGAAGCCCGCGACTGAAGCGCCCGCGGCAAAACCCGAGGAACAATCGGCTGCTGCGCCGGCCGAACCGACGGCGGAAGAACAGAAGCCGCAGCTCGTGCTTGCCCAGGTGTTCGTCAAGCCAGGCCGCCGTAATGCCGGCCTGGTTGAGATCCTGGATGGCATCGCGCCCGGCGACGAAGTCGTTACCGCCGGCCAGAACCGCCTTTCCAACGGCATGTCCGTTGCCGTCGACAACACCATCGATCCGACCAAGCCGGCAAACCAGCAGGCAGCCCAGAAATGAGCTTCTCCGACATCTTCATTCGCCGTCCGGTCCTTTCGACCGTGCTCGCTTTGATGATCCTGCTTCTGGGTTTCCAGGGCATCTTCAGCCTCTCGATCCGGCAGTATCCGGAGGTCGAAGAAACGGCCATCACGATCACCACAGCCTATCCCGGCGCCAGCGCCGACCTGATCCAGGGGTTCATTTCCGCGCCGATCGCCCGTGCCGTCGCCTCGACCGAAAACATCGATTACGTCACGTCGGCGAGCCGGCCGTCCTCAAGCACCGTGACGGTGCAGATGAAACTCGGGTCCAACCCCGACGTCGCGCTGAACGAAGTCTTGTCGAAGGTACAAAGCGTGCGCGGCGACCTGCCGGACGAGTCCGAAGACCCGGTGATCGTCAAGGGCACCGGCGAGCAGTTCGCGATGATGTATATCTCGATGCAGAATCCGAACATGACGCCGGAACAGCTCACCGAATATATCGAGCGCGTCGTGCGGCCGCGCATGTCGACGGTCGAGGGTGTCGCCGACGTGCAGATTTTCGGGGCCGCCGAATATTCGATGCGCGTCTGGATCGACCCGATCAAACTGGCGGCGCGCGGCGTGACGGCGTCGGACGTGCTGACCGCCATCAACGCATCGAATTTCCTCTCAGCACCCGGCAATACCGAAAACGAGTACGTCGCCTCCTCGATCACCGTCCGCTCGACGCTGCAAACGCCGGAGGCTTTCGCCGCTCTTCCGCTTCGTTCCACAGACGGCAATGTGGTGAGGCTGCGCGACGTGGCGCGCGTCGAGCTCGCCGCGGCGAACACCGACACCAGGGTTACTTTCAACGGCAAGCCCGGCATCTTTCTCGCCATCTTCCCGACGCCGGCCGCCAATCCGCTGACGACAGCGGAGGCGATCCACGAAATCGTGCCGACGATCCAGGAGACGCTGCCGCAAGGCATGACGATCGAGATCGTGTACGATTCGACCGAGCAGATCAGCGCTTCGATCGAGGAGGTGTTCAAGACCATCGGCGAAGCGGTCGCCATCGTCATCGTCGTCATCCTGCTCTTCCTCGGCTCGTTCCGCTCGGTGCTGATGCCGATCGTGACCATTCCGCTGTCGCTGATCGGCGTCTGCTTCCTGTTGTTTACGCTGGGCTATTCGATCAATCTCTTGTCGTTGCTGGCCATGGTGCTGGCGATCGGCCTCGTCGTCGACGATGCCATCGTGGTGGTGGAAAACATCCACCGCCACATGGAGGAAGACGGTTTGTCGCCGATGCAGGCGGCCTTCAACGGCATGCGGGAGATCTCGTCCGCCGTCATCGCCATGACGATAACGCTGGCCGCCGTGTTCGCGCCGCTGGCCTTCACCGGCGGCCTGACCGGCGCACTGTTTCGCGAATTCGCGGTGACGCTTGCCGGCTCAGTGGTGCTTTCGGGTGTCGTCGCCCTCACCGTCACGCCGATGATGTCGGCACGCATCCTGCGGGCCGGCTCGCACAGCCGCTTCCAGCGCATTGTCGACAACACGTTCAGGCGCGTCGAAAACGTCTACGAGCGGCTGGTCAGCGGCTCGCTAAAATATCGTCCGGTGACGCTGATGATCGTCATCGCACTGGTCGCCACTACCGGCTTCATGTTCACCAAGACCGCCGGCGAACTGGCGCCGGAAGAAGACCAGGGCTTCTTGCTGTCTCTTGTGAACGCGCCGCGCTACGCGACGTCGGACTACACCGAGACCTATGTGAACCAGATTCTCGGGCTGATGAATGATATTCCCGAAACCAGGGCGCGGTTCTCCGCCGTCGCCTTTCAGGGCCCGACGAACAGCGCCTTCGTCGGCTTCGCATTCAAGGACTGGGCCGAGCGCGAGCGCAGCTCGAAGGAGCTTCAGGAAGACATCACCGCCCGCCTTACCAAGGTGGCGGGCGTCGAGGCTTTCGTCTTCGCCCCACCGACGCTGCCCGGCTCCGGCGGCGGCCTGCCGGTCACCATGGTGGTGCGCTCGACCGGCGATGCCTCCCAGGTGTTCGAGGCGGCCGAGGACATCAAGAACAAGGCGCAGGCCTCCGGTCGCTTCCTCGCCGTGCAGAATTCGATGTCCTTCGATGCGCCGCAAGTGACGGTGACGATCGACCGCGACCGCGCCGCGGCGCTCAACCTGCCGATCGCCGACATCGGCCGGACGCTGACCCTTTTGGTCGGTGGCGCCGAGGTGGCGCAATTCGACCGCGAGTCCAACAGCTACGACATCATTCCGCAGGTGCCGCAGAACTTCCGCGACAACCCTGAAAAGCTGGCCGAGTATTTCGTGCGCAGCGCGTCGGGCGAGATGGTGCCGCTCTCGGCGGTGGTGAAGATCTCGACCAACGCCTCGCCGGCCGTGATCGAGCAGTTCAACCAGTTGAACTCCGCGACGATTTCCGCTCTGCCATTGCCCACGCTGACCACCGGCGACGGGCTGAGGACCATCGAGGACATCGCCAGAGAAAGCCTGCCCGACACGTTCTTCATCGACTATACCGGCCAGTCGCGACAGGAGAAGGAACAGGGCTACACGATCATCATCGCCTTCGCGGCAGCTGTTCTCGTCATCTATCTGGTGCTGGCGGCGCAGTTCGAAAGCTTCCGCGATCCGTTGATCATCATGATGTCGGTGCCGCTGTCGATCTTCGGCGCAATCGTGCCGCTCAATCTGGGGCTGGGAACGCTCAACATCTACACGCAGGTCGGGCTGATCACGCTGATCGGCCTGATCACCAAACACGGCATTCTTCTGGTCGAATTCGCCAACCAGCAGCGCGAGCTCCACGGGATGCGGCGGCGCGATGCGATCGTCGCCTCGGCCAGGGTGCGGCTAAGACCGATCCTGATGACGACGGCGGCGATGGCGCTCGGCGTGGTGCCGCTGATCATTTCCAGCGGCGCTGGCGCCGCAGCGCGCTATTCGATGGGCCTGGTGATCTTCACCGGCATTCTGGTGGGAACCATGTTCACCCTGTTCGTGGTGCCGATGTTCTACACCTTCATCGCCAGCAAGGACCTGCCGCATCACGCCGAGAAGCCGGA
The DNA here is from genome assembly GCF_055811135.1 of Mesorhizobium sp. WSM4817. Taxonomy (NCBI): domain Bacteria; kingdom Pseudomonadati; phylum Pseudomonadota; class Alphaproteobacteria; order Hyphomicrobiales; family Phyllobacteriaceae; genus Mesorhizobium; species Mesorhizobium sp. WSM4817. The sequence continues at coordinate 119,081 of NZ_JBVVQQ010000020.1, forward strand.
CCCGAAGCTGATGCCGGTGCCGGTTGATTGATTGACAAAAAGGCCGGAAACTTCCGGCCTTTTTTCTTGGGCAGTGATGTCCGAATCGCCTTCTTTATCTATTTGACGATGACGATCCTGATGTTGGTCGGACCGAACATCTCGACAAGCTGGTAGAAGTCGGCGGCGTTGTCCGGATGCAGCCGCACGCAGCCATGCGAAGCCGGCTGGCCGAGGCGCCTGACGAAATTGGTCGCATGCACGGCGTAGCCACCCTTGAAGAAGACCGAATGCGGCATCGGCGCGTTGTCATATTTCCTCGAATACCACATCTGGTGCATGCGGGTCGGCTTGAACGACCCGGTCGGGGTGAGATGCCCCCTACCGCCGGTCGAGACTTTCCACGCGAAGGTCGGCCGGCCGTCGACGAGGACTTCCATCGTCTGCTGCGAAAGCGAAATCCGCGCCACGATCTGATTGGCGGCCCGATTGGCAGCATCGGCAACGCCGTTGCCGGCGCCGAACAGAAGAACCGTGCCCGCGGTGACGGCGGCGGCGATGTTGATGAGCTTGGCGGAAATGGCAGTGTACATGATATCCCCCTGTCTACCGGGTATGGCCCGGCTCCAATTCGATGACTGGGCTTGTCGTTGGGTCACGTTTCGAATTGATTTCGCACGGCCGACGTTTCTGTTTCGAAACTGTTTCCTCTGGTTAACGGCCGGAGGCCCATCCGAGGCATTTGCAGGGGTGAAACCAAGGACAGGACGGTTTGCCTGGTCGAGCTCGGACCCGCGAAAAGGTACTCTGTCGTCTCTGGGGAAAGTGCGATCTTGCCTCACATGAAAGAAATTAGACTTGGCTCGAAACCAATCGGCAACAAAGCGCGGACTCGAGCGGCATGATCTGGATACAGGCCGCCCGCAGAGTTGACCCAACGAAAACAGCCGGCACAAACGAAGATGAACATGCAGTCTAACGCGATCTCCTGGCTGTTCAGGATAAGCATAGCCGCAGTGTTGATTTGCATGCCTCACTGTTTTCGCCACGGTCTGGATCGTCTCCAGCCTGCGCATAACCGGCTCAAGGCCCTCTGGCGGGTCGGTTTTGGGCTGAAGAAGATGCGCGGCACCTCCGGCAACTTGCAGCCGAGAGGACCGAAGGCCCGCGCCGCAACGGGGGGCTCCGATGGCGGCGCGGGCACTTCGGGGTTTTCCCTGAAGCGAACCTGAAACCAAATTTGGGGGACGAAAACGATGAACACGAAATTTGCAGCTTCGGTACTTTCCGCACTGCTCTACGCACAGGGCCTGCTCGGCTTTGCCGGCCTCGCCACCGTGCTTCTCAGGGATCGTGCCCATGCCAGCGAATTCGTCGCGGCCAGCGAAATGCCGTCAGGTCCGTCGCTTCTCGTGGTGCGCTGAGCGTCTGGGCCTGTGGACAGTACGGTGAGGGCCGCGGCCTCAGTCGGCGAACTGCGTCGGCGGATCGAACCGGTAGCCCGCACCCCGTATGGTGGTGATGGTTTCGGTGTCGAGCTTGCGGCGCAGTCGCACGATGCGCGAATCGATCGAGCGATCGAAGGCATCGGCATTTTCGGCGGGCGCGGCGGCAATGATATCGTCGCGCGTCAAGACCTTGCGCGGACTGGCCAGGAACAATCTGAGCAGCGCCACCTGACCCGGCGACAACTGTTCTTCCGTGCCGGAGCGATGCATGACCATGGCCGACCGGAGGTCGACCGTCGCGTTCTCCAGCACGACCAATTCCCCGGCGTTCCGGCCGCGCCGTGCCAGCAAGCCGCCGATACGGGCGGCGAGTTCCCTGACGTTGAGCGGGCTCTCGACGACGTCGGCGGCGCCGAGCTCGAGCGCCAGCACCTTGTCGACGAGATCGGCCGGCCGGCAGATCAGGATGAAATCCGGCCCGCCCTCGCCGCCATGGCGCTTGAGCAGGTCACGCCCTTCCGCCTGGCTGAGGCTGTCGCCGACGACAACGACATCGATGCCGTTTCCGGAAAGCAAGGATTCGGCCTCCCACGGCTGCCGCACTGCGCGCACGTCATGACCGCGCCGTTCGAGATGGTCGGCCAGATCGGTTGCGACCACTTCGGCGACGGAAACAAGCGCGATGATGGATCGTGCAGCCATTTTTTTCCACCCTGCAACCCGGCAACCCAAGATGAGTGCTGGACATGATGTTTATACCCAATCTACTTTCCGCTGAAAGTGGGAGCGAGAGCATCGTGCGGGCACGAATTGTCGTCGTCGAGGACGAGCCGGATCTGAGGGACGCGGTTGCCGAGTATCTCGACGCCAGCGGCTACGATGTCGCTACGGCCGAGAGTGCCAGCGCTGCGCGAACCTTGCTGGAAACGCAGTCGTTTCACCTGGCCATCCTCGACATCGCCATGCCGGGCGAGGACGGCCTGTCGCTTGGCCGCTGGATGCGCTCGAAAACGCCGATCGGCATCATCTATGCCACTGCCGCCGGCACCGCGCTCGACCGCATCGTCGGGCTGGAACTCGGCGCCGACGACTACATCGTCAAGCCCTACGAACTGCGCGAGGTGCTGGCGCGGGTCCGCAGCGTGCTGCGCCGCGTGCCGCAGCCGGCCGAGCCGCAGGCCGCCAAGGCCGAAACAACTGCCAACCGCCGTTCCATGAGCTTCGGACCTTTCCATGCCGATCTCGACGGTCGGTTCGTCACCGGCACCAATGGGACGGTCATCGACCTGGCCAAGAGCGAGTTCGACGTGCTGGAGGTCTTCCTGACGCGTGCCAACCGCTTGCTGACGCGTGCGGCGATCTCCGAGGCGATCGGCTTCGCGGAAGATCCTGAATCCTCACGTGCAGTCGATATCCGCATCATGAGGCTGAGGAAGAAGATCGAGGCGGACCCGGCCAATCCGAAATTCCTGCGCACAGTCCGCGGCGAAGGCTATATCTTCTCGCTGCCGACCGGCGAAGGCAACTGAGCGGCGCGACCAACCACTCTCGGTGGCACGACTGTGAAATGACGGCTGACCATGACGGCTGAAGCACGCAGCGATAGGCACGGCGTCAGGCAGGGCGCGGCGATGGCCGCTGTTCACATCGTTCGCCGGCTTCACGAAGCTGGCGACTGGCAGCGCGAGATGGGCAGCATCCTTGAAACGCTGTGCGGGGCCATGGATTGCCAGCGCGGCATCCTGTTTCGGCTGCGCGAACTGCCCGGCCAAGGCTTTGCCCAATCGGTGGCGGCCTACTGGATCGACCCCCGATATGGTGGCGAGCTGGCATCGCCGACGGTGATCATGCAGTCGGTTGTCAATTCGGACCCACTGCTGGAACGGTTGGCGGAGGACGAGCGGCAAGGCAAGATCTTCGCGGGACACACGCGCGACCTCGAAGGCTTTCTGAGAACCGACTTCGAAAAGCAGCACATCAAGTCGTTCCTGTCGGTGTCGGTCTTTGCGCATGGCCATCTGTGGGGCACGCTGGCGGTCAACGACTGCGTGAACGAGCGCGAATGGACCGACGAGGAAGTGGCGACGCTGCACATCGTGGCGCTGGCCATCGGCGACGCCATCGAACGATCGCTTTCCGATGCCCACGCCAGCGAAGTCATCCGCCGCACCATGCTGCAGGCCTCGCTCGACGCGATCATCGTCATCGACGAGACCGGTTCGATCATCGAGTTCAATCCGGCCGCCGAAAAGATGTTCGGCTACCAGCGCAGCGACATCCTCGGCAAGGACCTGCTCGACACCGTCGTTCCGGACTATTATCGCAAGGGCTATGTGTCGGGCGCCGAATACATGTCGGGCCGCGGCGCGCCGATGGTCGGGCAGCGGATCGAGACCGTCACCCAGAATGCTGCCGGCGAGGTCTTTCCGATCGAATTGACGGCAACCGAGATGCGGGTCGCCGACCGCCGCCTGATCTTCGGCTCGATCCGCGACCTCCGCGACAAATTGCGTGCCGAGGAGGAGATCGGCCGCCAGCGCGAAAAGCTGCACCAGAACGAGAAGATGGCGGCGATGGGCTCGCTGCTTGCCGGCGTGTCACACGAGCTCAACAACCCGCTTGCCGTGGTCGTCGCCCAATCGACTTTGTTGCACGAGTTCGCTTCAGACCCGCAGACCAAGGTGCGCGCCGAAAAGGTGCGCGCCGCCGCAGAGCGCTGCGGCCGCATCGTCAAGAGCTTCCTCTCGATGGTCCGCCTGCATCCGGCGTCGCAGGCCGAGACCGACCTCAACCAGGTGGTCCGCGCGGCACTCGAAGTGACCGCCTACGGCGCCAGGTCGACCGGCATCATTATCGATACCGATTTCGCCAGCGGCCCGCTGCTGGCCATGGCCGACGCCGACCATGTGACGCAAGTTGCCGCCAACTTCCTCATCAACAGCCAGCACGCTCTGGCCGGCATCGGCGGCGACCGGCTGATCAAGGTTCGCACGTTTCGCAGCGATCGCGGCAATCCCTGTTTCTCGGTCGAGGACAACGGGCCGGGCGTGCCGGAAGCGATACGCTCTCGCATCTTCGAATCGTATTTCACCACCAAGCCGGTCGGCGTCGGCACCGGCATCGGCCTGTCGATTTCGAAATCGATCATCGAACGGCACAATGGCAATGTCTGGTTCGAGGAAGTTCTGCCGAGAGGCGCCCGTTTCGTTGTCCAGTTGCCGGCGATCGCCGGCGGCGCGGCCGCCGCCGGCGAAAACCCGTCGCGCTCGAGCGGATTGCGCCACGCCCTGATCATCGACGACGAGCCGGATGTCGCCGCCTCGCTGTCCGACATTCTGGAGTTGATGGGCATCAAGTCGCGGATCGTGCCGGCCTGGGCGTCAGCCGCCGCGACCTTGTCGGGCCATATGCCGCCGGACATCGTCTTTTCCGATCTGCGCATGCCCGGCACCAGCGGCATATCGATCTATCGCGAACTGCTCGCCGAAAAGCCTGATCTGGCGCGGCGCTTCGTTCTGGTCACCGGCGACCTGATCGGCGCGAAAGCCGAAATCGAGGCATTGCCGGCGCCGCAGCGGCCGCAGATCCTGGAAAAGCCGTTCAGCACGCTGGACGTGCGCGGGGTGCTGTCGGCCATCGCCGAGCAGGCCGCATTGGGCAGCTAGGACTTCGGACTGGTGGAAATCGGTTTTTGAAAAAATCCGATGCTCAACAAAGGGCTTTCCAGAGAAAAAAGACTCCCGGCCGAGGATGCGGCGGGAGCCTGCCTGGAGCGCTGGAGGGGTCGCTCGGGCATCAAAAAACGTTCGGCGTATCGGTCAGCGGCGCGGCATTGGCGATCACGCGAACCGCGCGGGCCTTGTGAATGCCGGATTGCTCGGCAATGACGCGCAGGCACTCCGCACTCTCGGCGCCCCAGGCCTGCCCCTTGCAGACAAAATCGATCTCCGGCATCGGCAGCCGCGCGGTCTTGGTCGTGGTCGGGGCGCCCTTGACGATGTTTGCCGGCGGGTTCAGTGAAGCAAAGGCGGGACCAACAGTCGGCGCGAACGCCATGCCGGCGAACGCGGCGGCGCCCAGCACCACGAACAGCGCCATCGGATGGTCGTTGGCGCGCTGGCGCAGCGCCAGCTTCGGCCGCCGATCCTTGCCCTTCAGCGCTTGCAGACGGCGGTCATTGCAGGCAGTCCGGATTTTCGTATACATCGCGCTTCCCTTCGTCGATCTTCTTTTTTTGTTGAAACGAACTTAGTCGCACCTTGTAACGGACGAACCACGCACGCAAACTGACCGTGTAACAGCTTTGAAACGGGATTTCGGCGGGCACATCCGGTCATCGCAGGGGCGCGGGATCAAATCGCGCCGCCGCTCCGGCCCGGCGACGTCCGGTCGCCACTTTGAGACGCCCTCGCCTGCACCATGGGGCGCTGGTGATTACTGCAGATTAAATTCCCTGAGGATTTTCTGTGCCGCAATGCGCCCAGCCACGATTGCGCCTTCGACATAGCCCGGAAACGACGGCGACAATTCCGAAGATGCAAAATACACCGGCGGCTCGCCGGCCAGGATAGTTTGTTCGGCCTCGGTGGCACTTGTATCGATGATGAGATCGGCGTAGCCGCCGCCGCTCCAGCGATCATCGGTCCAGTCGCGACAGCTGAAATCGGTGAACTTGCCTGCATCCGTGCCGAGCGCCTGCTGCAGCCGCGCCGTAACCTCGGTGCGCAACGCGGCATCTCCAAGTTCCCGCCAGCGGAGGGCAAGCGGCCCGCCGACAAAGACGACCAACGCGGGGTGGCCGTCGTCCTTGCTGGCGTCACAGGCAAAAAGTGCGGGCGGATCGCGCCACATCACCATGCCGCTCAGGCCCTTGGCGCGCCAAAACGCGGTGGCATAGCGCATTTGTACTTTGATCACCGCGCCGCTCTGCCAGACGCCGAGAGCCTTTTGCAAGGCAGCCGGCAGCGGCGGCGCGAAGTCCAGCTTCGAAGCCATCATCGGCGGCATGGCGATCAGCGCTATTCGAGCCGTGATCGAGCCCGTCATCGACGCGAGACGAACGCCTCCCGGTCTGCGCTCGATCGTTCTGACCGGTGTGTTCAATCGCAGGCGGTTGCCGAGATCGCCAGCCAGATCATCCGCCAGGGACTGCATGGTTTCGTGCACGAAATACTGCAGCTCCGACACCTCGTTGGTGATACGGCGGTCATTGTCGATGAGGTGCCAAAGCGGCAGTTTTTCAAGCGCTTGGCACCACAAGCCCTCGATCATCGAGCGGAAAGCCGCCTTGGCCTCGCCGGGATCGTTCTGGCGATCGAGCCATGCGGCGACGGTCAAGCCGGCGATAGCCGGATCGCCCGGTGCGATCGCGTTCATGCGGTCGCGGATCGACATCGAGGCGTGGTAGATTCGCTCGACTTGCTTTACGCCGGTCAGCGGCTGGGCAACGAACTCGCCCTTAGCATAGGTCTCGACCAACGTCTTGCCGCGCGTTCGCACCAGGGCCATCAGTTCCGGCATGTCCTCGCACAGGAACTGACCGCCGCTGTCGATCCGCTCGCCAAGCCCGTTCCACTGGGACTCGACCCGCCCGCCGACGCGGCCGCGCGCCTCGAGCAGCGCAAGATCGATGCCGGCCTTGCTCAATTCATGCGCGGCTGACAGGCCGGTAAAGCCGGCGCCGACGATGGCGACATCGGTTCGCACGGTCTGGCGCTTCAAGAGCCGGCCCTGAAGGTCTCGAAGTCCGCAATCATCCGCGGCTTGTGCTTCGGAGACAACGGTCCTGTCGAGATCATCAAACCCCGCTCGATCGAATTGCAGGTTGCTGGCTGCTCCGCCGGGCGACCCGCTTTAGCCAATGGTCTTTTCCAGCATGCTTATCCAGTTGCGGTAGGCGATCTTCTCGATCAGCGCGCGACCGAAGCCGCGCGCGGCGAACGCGTCGAGCAGCTTCGGCAGGCCGGTGACGTCGCCGACCACAGCCGGGATCATGGCGCCGTCGAAGTCGGACCCGAGCCCGACGCCGTCTTCGCCCAAAGCCTGCAGCAGTGAATCGACATGGCGCACCATGACGTCGAGACTGGTATCGGCATTCATCCTGCCGTCTTCGCGCAAAAACCCGGTCGCGAAATTCAGCCCGACCATGCCGCCCGAGTCGCGGATCGCGCCGAGCTGCCATTCGGTGAGGTTACGCGAATGGCCGCAGATCGCATGGACATTGGAATGGGTCGCGACCAGTGGTGCGTCGCTGATCTCGGCGACGTCGCGAAACCCCTTCTCGTTGAGGTGCGAAAGATCGACCATGATGCCGAGCTGGTTGCAGGCCTTGACCAGCGCCTTGCCGGCATCGGTCAGGCCAGGTCCGGTGTCGGGCGTCGACGGGAAACGGAACGGCACGCCATGGCCGAAAGCGTTCGGGCGGCTCCAGACGATGCCGAGCGAGCGCAAGCCGGCCGCATGCAGCACGTCGAGCATGGTCAGTTCGGGGTCGATCGCCTCGACGCCTTCGATATGGAACACCGCTGCGATCGACCCTTGCGCCATCGCGTTTCGCACATCGCCGGCGCTGCGGCAGACGGTGAGCGCCGACGCTCGTTCCAGCCTGAACAGGATCGAGGCCATGGCGATGGTGGAAGCAAGCGCGTCGGCGCGCGGAATTTCGGGCGGCAAGGGCTCGATATCGCTTGGCGCGGGAGGAACCGCACTGCGCTTGGATTTCTCGACCGGCGGCGGAAAGATTGCGAACATGCCGCCGGCAAAGCCGCCCTGTTTCGCACGCGGCAGGTCGATGTGGCCACCCGATGTTCCCTCGATGAACAGCTTTTCGACATCCGCGTCTTTCGACTGATAGAGCCTGAGCAGCGTGTCGTTGTGGCCGTCGAAGACGGGAACAAGATCGGTTTCGGTCATCAAGGGATCATTTCGGTTCGATTGGTCGGGCGGGCAATATCCTACTTAGGCAAGGCAATACCCACTAGGCAAGACGAGCGCTCGAACGATCGGGTAGGAGACGCCGAATTGAAGGCGAAGGGCTTTGGGCGCGTTCTTGCCTTCTCCCCTTGGGGGAGAAGGTGGATCGGCGCGCAGCGCCGAGACGGTTGAGGGGTGTTGGACGGAGTGCTGTCGGTGCCAAGCTGGAGCACCCCTCATCCGACCGAGCTTCGCTCGGCCACCTTCTCCCACAAGGGGAGAAGGGGGAGCCACTGGCGCCAGGACCGGCGCTATTGCTTCAGCACGTCGGCCCATTCCTGGTGACGCCGGAACTGGGCGTTGGCGAACGGGCAGAGCGGAATGATCTTCTTGCCCGCCGCGCGCGCGTCCTCGACGGCGCGGGTAACGAGCCTAAGTCCCGCGCCCTGGCCGCGAAACGCATCCGGCACTTCGGTGTGGTCGATGATGATCTGGTGCTCGCCGACCTTGGTAAAAGTCATCTCCGCCTCGGCGCCCTCAGGCCCGCGCAGGAGATAACGGCCCTTGGAACCGCGATCCTCCAGTTCGACCTCCGGCAATTGGTCAGGCATTGCTTACGCTCCTTCTGCCGGCGTAGCGGACAGGAACCGCCGCGCCGCCTCGATCTCGTTCGACTGCACCTCATGGCCGCCGTCGTGCCACTCCACTGTGACATCGGCGCCATCGGCGCGCAAATGGGCTTCTAGCCGCGACGTCAGGTTGGGCGGACAGATCGGATCGCGCCTGCCTGCTGTGACCAGGATGCGGCGGCCGGCGAGACTTCCCTCGATTTCCGGCTCGAATGGGATCAGCGGATGCATCAGCACCGCCGCGTCGAACAGAGAGGGCGCCGCGAACACCACCGAGGCCAGGATGTTGGCGCCGTTGGAATAGCCGAGGCCAAGCACCGACGCGGGCTTTGACGCCTCGACATGCGCCCCGATATGCGCCTTGACGAAGCCAATCATCTTGTCCGTCGCCCGCGCCAGGTCGTCCATGTCGTAGACGCCCTCGCCGGTTCGGCGAAAGAAGCGCGCAGCACCGTCTTCCGAGACATCGCCGCGCGGCGAAACGATAGTCGCCTGCGGCGCGAGATCACGCCCGAGCGACAGAAGCTGGTTCTCGTCGGCCCCGGTGCCGTGGAAGACGAAGAGCAGCGATCCATCAGGCGAACCCGGCAGTGTCCTATAGGTGTAAGCGTCCTTGCTCATGGCCTTGTCCTTAATGCATGTCGCGCAAAAGTGCGCAGCGGTTTTGCGATGACGACATGCACAAAACCAAACTAAAAGCGCGTCGCCCAACCTGATCAAACGCGATGCGCTTTTAGTCTTCCAGCTTTTGCAGATGTTGCTCGAGATAGGGCCTCAGATGCTGGTGCTGCGACGGCAGCTTCAGCGCCTCGCCGAGATGGGCGGCGTCCTCGTCGCGGTCGAAGCCCGGCTCGTTGGTGGCGACTTCGAACAGCACGCCGCCCGGCGTGCGGAAATAGATCGCCCAGAAATAATCGCGGTCGATCACCGGCGTCACCTGGTAGCCGGTGTCCATCAGCGCCTTGCGCACTTCGAGCTGCTTGGCGCGGTTTTCGACAGCGAAGGCGACGTGGTGGACCGAGCCGGCGCCGAGATCGGCAAAAGCGGCGCCCGGCAGCGATTCGATATCGACGATGTTGGCGCCGTTGCCGTCCTTCAGCGTCAGCCTTTTTACAGTGCCGGACGTGTCGACTTCCTCATAGCCCATGAAATTCAGCAGCTCTTCCGTGGCGCCGCCGTCCTTCAGCCTGAGCGACACCGAGTGAAAGCCGCGGATCGCCTCGTCGGACGGAACATCGGCCTTCGCCCATGGCGCACGGGTGTCGGCCTTGTTCTCGACCAGCGCAAACCCGTCGCCATCGGGACCGGCGAAGCCAAGGCGCTTGTCGCCGAAGCTCTCTTCGCGCGACAGCCCGGCGACGCCCTCATCGGCAAAACGCTTTTCCCAATAGGCAAGCGTGCCTTCGGGCACCGAATAGACCGTGGTGCCGACCTCGCCAACGCCGTGGCGGCCCTTGCCGATGTTGCGGAACGGAAAATAGGTCATCACCGAACCGGGCGTGCCGAGCTCGTCGGCATAGTAGAGATGGTAGACATCCGGCGCGTCGAAATTGACGGTTTTCTTGACCCGGCGCAGGCCGAGCTTTTTTGTGAAGAACTCGTTGTTCTGGCGCGCATCCCTGGCCATCGAGGTGACGTGATGCAGACCCCTGATCTGGTCGAGCATTTTCCTGCTCCTTCCTTGTCCTGTGCGGCCCATGCCGCGGTCCACGCCAATATGAGGAGCCGCCAGCCGGCGGCAAAGGCCGCAAACACAGAATAGACTGTGCTCTATAAGTGAACAATAAAGCGACTTTTGTTCACCGTTTTGCGAACACCTGAGGCTTGTGTCGCCACAAAAATTCGGCTCCCGTGATCGGCAGGTATTCGCGACAGGTTTTCAATGAAGGACACCAGCATTGGTCAGAAAAGACAGACGCCCGAATGTTCTCCTGATCACCTGCGACCAGTGGCGCGGCGACTGCCTGTCGGCGGCAGGCCACAAGGTGGTGCGAACGCCGAATGCCGATGCGCTCGCCGCCGAGGGTGTGCTGTTTCGACAGCATTTTGGCGGGGCGGCGCCCTGCTCGCCGGCACGCGCCTGCCTCTACACCGGCCTTTACCAGATGAACAACCGCGTCTGCCGCAACGGCACGCCGCTCGACGCTCGCCATGGCAACATCGCACTCTCGGCACGCAGTCTCGGCTATGATCCGACGCTGTTCGGCTATACCGACGTGTCGCCCGATCCGCGCACGCTGACGCCAGGCGACCCGCGGCTGAAAAGCTATGAAGGCGTGCTGCCCGGCTTCACCGTGCGCCAACTCCTGCCGGAGCACCAGAAACCGTGGCTGTCATGGCTCAAGGCGCGCGGCATCGATAACAGCGCCGGTTTTCCCGATATCCATCGCCCAGCGGACGAAATCGTTGCTGCCACGACGGACGGCGCCGTGACCACCTCACCGCCCGTCTACTCGAAGGACGAGACCCCAGCCGCCTTCCTGACCGGCGAATTCGTCCGCTGGCTCGGCGAACAGGAGCGCGGTACACCGTGGTTTGCGCATCTTTCCTTCCTCAGCCCGCATCCGCCCTTCATCGTGCCGGAGCCTTACAACAAGATGTATGATCCAGCCGACGGAACAACCTTCCGCCGCGCCGCGAACTGGCAGGCCGAGGCGCAGAGCCACCCCTACCTTGCCTATGAACTTGGGCAGCAGCAGCGGGCAAATTTCCGCCCCGGCGCAGAGGGCAAGGTGCGCGACTGGGGCGACGACAATTTTCGCCGCATCCGCGCGCTTTATTACGGCATGATCTCGGAAGTCGACGCGCAGCTTGGCCGCATCTGGCAGGTGGTCAAGGCGGCGGATGCCTGGGACGACACCATCATCGTGCTGACCTCTGACCATGCCGAGATGATGGGCGACCATTTCATGCTGGGCAAGGGCGGCTTCTTCGACGGTAGTTTTCATATTCCGCTGATCATCCGCGACCCGCGTCGCCGCAAGGCGGCCGGCGCCAGCGTCGACCGCTTCACCGAAGCAGTCGACATAGCGCCGACATTGCTCGATCTGCTTGGCGAGGTATTCCCGCCGCATCTCGACGGACAATCGCTGAAGCCGTTCCTGGATGCCGGGGAGCCGGACAATTGGCGCGAGGCCGCGCATTGGGAGTTCGATTTCCGCTCGGTTGCCGACGCTGATGCCGAGCGCTATTTCGGCATCGGTCCGCGCCAGTGCAATCTGGCGGTCATCCGCACGAAACAATTCAAATATGTACATTTCGCCGGCGGCCTGCCGCCGCTGCTGTTCGACCTGGAGAAGGATCAGGACGAACTGAGCAATGTCGCTGCCGATCCGGCCTATCTGCCGGTCCGGCTGGAGCTTGCCGAAAGGCTGCTTGCCTGGCGGGCCTCTTTCATCGTTGGCGCAAGCTAGCGCATCATCATGCGCTGGGTGTCGCGGTTTTGCGCATATGTGGCCTTGTCATAGGGGGCCTGCGCCTCGAGCTGCTCCTTGGTGAAGTTCGTGTAGAGATAGCGATTGCCATCCTTGTCGGTCATGAATTTAAGGTTGTCCATGCCGATCGCCACTTCCTTCTCGCCAACGCCGAGGAAACCGCCAACGTCGATGATGACGGCGTCGACCTTCTTGTCGCCGGTCAGCACGACGTCACCAATCTCACCGACGTTGACATCGTTGGCGCCATAGACCGTGGTTCCAACCAAATCCTCGGAGCGGATTTCGTTGATCGGCATTTCGGTCAGCGCCGACTTGTCGATCGCCGCGGTCTTCGTCTGGTCGGGGGTTGCGTCAGGCGTTGCTGCAGCCGGAGCCTCGGCTGTCTTGTCCGCCGGTGCCGGAGCAGCCGGGTCAGGCGTTGCTGCAGCCGGAGCCTCGGCTGTCTTGTCCGCCGGTGCCGGAGCAGCCGGGTCTGGCGTCGTCGCCGGAGCCTCGGCTGTCTTGTCCATTGGAGCCGGAGCAGCGGGTTCAGGCGTTGCCGCCGGAGCTTCCGCAGTCTTCTCCGCCGGGGCTGGAGCCGCAGTGACAGCAGGGGTGGTGGTCACTGGCGCCGGCGTCGCCGCGTCAGTCGATGCGGTTGTCGCCGGGGCGGGATCATAGGGCTCGCGGTCGAACTCCGGCAGCGCCTCCAGGTCTTCCTTCGTGGTCTCCGCGACCAGCCAGCGGTCGCCGTCCCTCTCCGCCCACTTGGCCTTGTCGAACTGATAGGCGACATTCTTTTCGCCAACCTCAAGGAAGCCGCCGACGCCAATGATCAGCGACTCGGCCTTGCCATCCTTGGCCAGAACGATGTCGTTCACGTCGCCGATGTTTTGAGCGTCGTCGCCATTGCCGTTATAGACGGTTTCGCCGATGATATTCGTGGCAAGGTTGCCGTCGGCACTCTTCACAGGTTCGGCCGGAGCTGCGGCGCTATCGGCTGGAGCCGCCGGAGCATTCTGCGCCGTTGTATCCGTCGAGGTCGATGGAGCGGGAGCCGTAGCCGTGGTGTCGGTGGCCGCAGGAGCCGGATCATAGGGCTTGCGATCGAAGTCCGGCTGAGCCGTCAACTCATCTTTTGTGGTTTCGGCAATCAGCCAGCGGTCGCCATTCCGTTCGGCCCATTGCAGCTTGTTGTAGTCGAAAGCGACATTCTTGGCACCGACGCCAAGAAAGCCGCCGACGCCGATGACGACGGATTTCGCCTGACCGTTTTCATCGAAGACGACATCACTGACCTCACCGATATTCTCGGCATCGTCGCCGGTGCCGTTATAGACGGATTCACCAATGATATTGGTCATCAGGCTGCCCTCGGCCCGCGCAACGGGAGCCGCCGGAGCGGTCTCCTGGACCGCCGGGTCCTGGGTGGGCGCCGGTGTGGTGGCTTCCTGCGCATACGCACCAGTCGCAATCAACGCTGCCAGTGCGGTGGTGGATAAAAGGGTGCGGATCATCGTAATCCTCCTCGTGCGTTATCTCTGGCCGCGAGCAGGGGAGATCGGTCGCGGCGTTACACATTTCACAACGTCGTGACCGCGCCGTTGTTCCGACACCAGGGCGAGCGTTGTGAAAAAACCACCCGAATCGCGCTCAATTATGCGTTTGGCCGGGTGAGATTGGCTCCTGTATTTTCGTTAGAGCGGCGGAACTTTTTTTCAACCGCCCCGTTTCGGCCCATGGCTCGGTCTGTTACGGCCGATGATTATCCAATGGTAGCCAAGAAAAATCGGAGCGGGGGAATGCGATTTGCGGCGGTGCTGAACCAGGAGGGCGGCACCCTGCGAACGGTTGATCTCTCCGCCTTCACCGACCGAATGCGCCAGACATTGGAGGCAGCAGGCCACCGCATCGATATCGAAATCGTTGCCGGCAGGGACATTGTCGCAACGCTGGACCGCATCGCTTCCAGGCATAGTGTCGACATTGTGCTGGCCGGTGGCGGCGACGGCACCATTTCGGCCGCGGCGGCTCGGTTGATGGGCAGCAAGAAAGCGCTTGCCATTTTACCGGCTGGCACGATGAACCTGTTCGCGCGCGGGCTCGGCATTCCACAAACCCTTGACGCGGCCGTGAAATCCTTTGCCGACAGTGAGGTTATTGCAGTCGATATGGCAACCGCCAACGGCAAGCCATTCGTGCATCAATTCTCGATCGGCATGCATGCTAGGATGGTCCAGCTTCGCCAAGCCATGGAGTATGGCTCGCGGTTGGGAAAGATGCGGGCCTCGGCAAAGGCTGCCTGGGCGGCGATCAACAACCCTTCGGCGATGAAGGTGACGCTGACCATCGGCGAGGCCGAGATCGTGACGCGCACCACCGGCATCGGCATCACCAACAATCTGTTCGGTGAGGGTCATCTGCCCTATGCCGACAATCCCGCCGGCGGCGTGCTCGGCATCTATGTCACGGTGGCGCGGCGGCGTGGCGAACTGGTCAGGGTCCTCTTCGACATGGCGCGCGGCAAATGGCGCGACAGCGAGCATGTGGAGATCCACCAGGCTGACCGGGCTGTTTTGAAACTCCACTCGGCTGCGAAGAAATTTCGCGCCGTCATGGATGGCGAACTGGTCAGGCTTGACCGCGAAACGACGATGGAAATTCATCCTGGTGCGCTGAACGTTCTCGTCCCGGCGCGCGCCGTCCAAGCGAGGGCAGCGTGATGCATCCCGGCACAGTCGATCGGAAGGCTTCAGCCTCTGGGAATCTCGCCCTGCTCATTCCTGGGAAGCTCGCCCTGTTCGGTTGTCGGCGTCCGGTCTATCATGTTGCCGTAGATCTCGGCGATGCCCCAGGCGATAAACGCCAAAAGCAGCGCAGCGATCAAGATACGGAAGGTGTGCCACCCCCAGCGTCCCTGCCGGGCTTTGTCTTCAGGAACGATCTTGGGCATGATCGGCCTCCATTTCGGTTGGCGCTGGCATTTCGTTTGGCGCTGGCATGTCGGTTGGCGCTGGCGGCGCGGCTGGCAAAATGTGGTTGGGTAACGGTTCCTCAGGGCGAAGGTTCCGGTTTCAGGGCCCGGCAACTGGGCCCAGCGCGGATGGCTGCAAGCCGATGCATCTGGGGGACTTGTGGATAGCAGGGTAGTGACAAAGCCGAATCTGCCGGTCGATGTCCTTAGCGTGGTAACGGCGCAGGATCGGCTTGCCGTGCTCCATGATCTCGATGCAATCGACACGGCGGCCGATCCTGACTTCGACACTATCAGTGGGCTCGCCGCCGCGGTGATGCAAACACCTGTCGCGCTGGTGACGGTCGTCGATGTCGAGCGGCAGTGGTTCACGTCCTGTGTCGGCCTGGACGAGACCGAGGCCGCGACCGATACATCCTTCTGCGCCCACACCATTGCTGCCGGCGACCAGCCGATGGTGGTGACGGATGCGACCATGGATTCACGCTTCAACGCCAGCCCGCTGGTCACTGGCGAGCATCATTTCCGTTTCTATGCGGGTGCGGCGATTGTGGTGGCCGGTGCCCGGATCGGCACGCTCTGCGTGCTCGACCGGAGGCCGCGCGGGTCGCCGTCCGCCGCCCAGCTCGAACAATTGACGGCGCTCGCCAGCCTCGCTGCCAGCCTGTTCGCATTGAAGGACGCCACCCGCAACGCCGCCAGCGCCGCTGCGGCACTGGCGCGCGAGGAAAAGCGGCGCGGCATTGCGCTCGATGCCGCATCGCTCGCGAGCTGGGCATGGGATATCCATAGCGATATGATCGAATGCGATGCCCGATTGTCCGAGCTGTTCGACCTGCCGCGCTCGACCCGGCTGAGAGCACGCGATATCCTCGCCGCCATCGACCCGCGTGACGCCTACCAGACCGAGACGCGCTTTCGCGACGTGCTGAGCGGCGGCGACGATTATTTTGGCGAATACCGCGTCAAGGGCTTCAGCCCGCCGCGCTGGCTCGCTACGCGCGGCCGGGTCATCGAGCGTGACGGCGACGGCAAGCCGACGCTGATCTTCGGCGTCAACTACGACATCACCGAACGCAAGCTCGGCGATGAGCGGCAGCGGCTGTTGCTGCGCGAGCTGAACCATCGCGTCAAGAACACGCTGGCCACCGTCCAGGCGCTGGCGACGCAGACAGTTCGCCATGCCCGCCAGCCGAGGGATTTCCTCGACGCCTTCAGCGCCAGGCTTCAGGCGCTGGGCGCCGCCCACAGCCTGCTGTCCGACCGCGAGTGGCGCGGCATTGGCATCCGCGAACTCGTGCAGATCGAGGTCAAGCCGTTCGACACCGCCGATCAGCCGCGCATGACGATCTCAGGCGCCGATCTGCTGCTTTCGCCTGACCAGGCAGTCGGGCTTGGCCTGATCCTGCATGAACTGGCCAGCAACGCGCTGCAACACGGAGCGCTGTCGGCGGTGTCGGGCACGGTCGATCTCGACTGGAAGGCACAGGTTAGGAAAGGCGCCCGGCGCCTGGTCCTGACCTGGCGCGAAAGCGGCGGGCCTGAAGTTGCCTCGCCCGAACGCCACGGCTTTGGCTCGATCCTGATCCGCCGCAGCCTGGCCAAGGTCATCTCCAGTGAAGTGACCCACGAATTCCGGCCGGAAGGCGTGTTCGCTGAAATATCGATGCCGCTGGAGGATCTGCCGAAGTGACCGCTCGACCATGGACCCGAACCAAAGGTCCGCGTCAGGGAAAAGTGGAACCCGGTTTTTCGGCCGAACAAGAAGAAACGCTTCGAGCTATTTCGCCTCGCCGGCATCCGGATCGTCGGCATCGGGCTTTGTGTTCTCGCGGTAGATGGCGTAGGCGGCGAGCGCAATCGCCGGGGCGAGGATGGTGCCGAGGCCGCCTTTCCCCTTGAGTAGCGCCGGCAGCACGGCGAGCGCGGCCGTCATGCCGACCGCCTTCATATCGGCATTGCGCCTCCGCGCCCGGCGTCGGGCGCGCGCGCCGGCCGACAGGTGATGGATGAGCAGGAGGAGCCCTGCAATCACCAGGAAGCCGACCCCGAAACCAAGGCAGGCTGCCATCGGCCCATAGCGACCCGCCACCCAGACATAGGCCGCTCCGACGAGGAAACCGAGGCCGCACAGTGCTGCAAGTGCTGCGAGCGCATAGACGATCGCAGCCGTGCGCGCGCGGCGCACGGCGGCAACGGCTTCACCCGAGGCGAGGCCCGAGATCAACGATGCCAGCATTCGCATCTGGGCTGAGACTAGCGGCGCGCGAGAAGCGCAAACAGAAAGCCGACGCCTGCCGCGATTGCCAGCGACGTCACCGGCTTTTCGCGCACGCTCGCCACCACTTGCGCTTCGAGATCCTTGGCGTTGCTGCGCATATTTTCAAAGGCTGCTTCGCCTTGGGCGCGCAATTGCTCGACCCCTTCCGCAGCAACCCGACGGGCAGTCCCGTAACCATGTTGGCCGGTCTCGGCCAGCTGTTCGGTGAGTTTCTGAATGTCGACTTTCAGCTGCCTGATGTCGTCTTCAAGGTCCGAATTCGGCCGGCTTTCGTTCGGGGACTTTCCTGCGGCAGTCGCCATTGCTTGACTCCTTGCGTTTGCTCGGGTCGAAACGTTCGACCCACCCCAAGGTTCCGAAATCGGAACAACGGCCATGAAAGGGTTTTTGCGCAGCCGAGTCCAGCCCGGCACGTCTCCGGCAGCCGCTCAGATCAGCGGTCGGCGACCTTCGCTCAACCCTTCCCAGCGGGCGAGGTCCTTGAGCCTTTCGTTGTCGACCACCTCGCAGCCGCCGTCGCGCCAGAAGATAAGCTTGCGATCGATCAGCTTGCGGATCGTCTTGTTGGTGTGGACCAGCGACAGGCCGAGCGTATCGGCGAGGTGCTGCTGGGTGATCGGAATCTGCACGGGCGTCCTGCCGTTCAACCCGACCACCCTGGCGCGAGTGGAGATGAAGGCGATCAGATAGGCAGCACGCTCGAGCGCGGTGCGTCTGCCGATACTGAGCAGGTTCTCGTCGAGCATGCGCTCCTCTCGCGCGGCGATCCAGGTGATGTCGTAGGCGAGGCCCGGATGGCTGCGGTAGAGTTCGGGGAGGGCCTCCCGCTCGAAGAGGCAGAGCAGCATCGGCGACAGAGCTTCCACGGAGTGCTGCATTTCGCCCATCAGACTGCCTTGCAGACCGATGAGGTCGCCTGGCATGGAATAATTCAGAATCTGCCGGCGGCCATCCGACAGCAACTTGTAGCGGAAGGCCCAACCCGACAGCACTGTATACAGATGGGCACTGCGGCTTCCCTCAACCAGAACCGTGTCGCCCTTCTCGACGGCCAGTTCGCCCTTCTTGAAGCCATTGACGAAGACGAGTTCCTGCTTCTCGAACGCCCGGAACGCCGGCAACGGCCGCAGCGGGCAGTTCTCACATGTATACCGGCGGGCGGACAAGGAACGGCCGTTCTGGCCAGACATTTCAATCCTCTTTGAAGCCCTCTTCCGGAGGGCGATAGCAAACGTCCCTGCAGGCGTCGAGGTTCCGCCATCTGCGGCGGCATGTCTTTTTTAAATGACAGGATGCGAAATAACTTTAAATGACAGGAAGCCAAATAGGGATCATGACTCCTCTAGCCCTTGCGCTCCCTGTTCCCTGCGCCCCACGGAGACATCGCCACGTGCCCCCATTGCTGGACGGATTGCGGATTCTTGTTCTGGAGGATGAATTCCTGATCGCCATGGATGTCGAGCAGCTTTGCCGCGACTATGGCGCCGGCGATGTTGTCGTCGCCCGCGATCTGGCTGAGATCGATCGGCAGAGCATTGCCTCGCAATTCGACGCGGCCATCGTCGACCTCATGCTGGGCGGCACTTCGACACTCGATTTCGCTTCGCGGCTGCGCGAATCGGGCGTGCCTTTCGTCTTCGCCTCGGGCTATTCCGAGATGGACGAAATCAGGGTGGCGTTTCCGGATGTCAGGTTGGTCACCAAGCCCTATTCGGGAGACGATCTCGTGGAGGCGGTGGCGTCGGCGTGCGGGCGCGGACCTGTTGTTTGATGTCCGCAAACCGGAGCCCGATTACCGGGCCCGACATTAATTACAGGGTCCCACATTACCGGTGCTGCGTATTCAGGCGGCGTTCGACCCCGTCACCTGAGCCGAGATCGCATCCGGGCCAAACTCGTCGTCGCCGGAAATCTTCAGGATTTCCTGCAGCCGCGTGCGGGCGCGGCTGACGCGGCTCTTGATCGTTCCGACCGCACAGCCGCAAATTTCGGCGGCTTCCTCGTAGGAAAAGCCCGACGCGCCGATGAGGATGATGGCTTCGCGCTGGTCCTCTGGCAATTGCTCGAGCGCGCTCCGAAAGTCCTTGAGGTCGAGCTGGCCGTGCTGGGCCGGATGGACGGCCAGTCTGGCGGTCATGATGCCGTCGCTATCCTGCACCT
Organism: Mesorhizobium sp. WSM4817; assembly: GCF_055811135.1. Lineage (NCBI taxonomy): Bacteria > Pseudomonadati > Pseudomonadota > Alphaproteobacteria > Hyphomicrobiales > Phyllobacteriaceae > Mesorhizobium > Mesorhizobium sp. WSM4817. Next base: position 138,880 of record NZ_JBVVQQ010000020.1, read on the forward strand.
CGCGGCCGCGCTTGCGCATCTGCGAATAGAATTCGTTGCGCAGGATGGTGAACAGCCATGCCTTGAGATTGGTGCCCGGCTCGAAGCTCTCATGCTTGTCCCACGCCTTCACCAGCGTTTCCTGGACCAGATCGTCGGCCTTGTCGGCGTTTTGCGTCAACGACACGGCAAAGGCCCGCAGGCTCGGAATCGAGGCGAGCAGATCCGTCTTGAAGCTCTGGGAGACGGCCGCCATGCCTCAGTCCTTTTTCCGTGCAGGTTGGGCCTGTTCCAACTGGCTGAGCAATTGGGCGAAACGATCCGGCACGCTGTCGGAGACCAGCTCGTCGTAATATTGTTTGAGTTTGCGGCCGATTTCCGAGTTTGACCCGAGCGGGTCGCCGGAAGCAGCCCGGCGCCTGTTCGTTGCAGCGCCAGCCGTGTTGTCTTTCCTCATGTCGTCATTTCGCCCTTTGTTCCCAGTACCCTGCCGCCCTTCAATACGCGACGCAAAGCAACCGGCCCCCTCGTCTGGTTGCCCGTCCCGATCTCAAACGCCTTCCGCTTACATTAGTTCCAACCCCTCGGAACTTTTTCGGAAAGCCGGCGTTTATGCTTTCAGGGTTTATTCTCGGGGCTTGTCATTAGCTTGGCCTACAATCTATGCAATTACGTCAGAGGGAGACGTCTATCATGAGCCTATCCGCAACCATCGCTCCACACCTGCCGTTCCTGCGCCGCTTTTCGCGGGCCGTCTCCGGATCGCAGGAGAGTGGTGACGCGCTGGTCGCCGCGATGCTCGAGGCCATCATCGCCGACGTCGACATCTTTCCAAACGCGTCGAATGACCGCATCGCGCTCTACAAGGTCTTCGCCAGGCTATTCACCTCGGTCGCCATCCGCGTTCCGCAGGAACACCCGCAGTCGGCGTGGGAACAGCGCGCCGCCGCCAATCTGAACGCGATCTCACCCCGCCCCCGCCAGGCCTTCCTGCTGGTCGCCGTCGAAGGTTTCAGCGAAGACGAGGCGGCGGAGATCCTCGACGTCGACGATCAGGAGTTCTCCGAGCTTCTTGCCGAGGCCAGCAACGAGATTTCCCGCCAGGTGGCAACCGATGTGCTGATCATCGAGGACGAGCCGCTGATCGCCATGGACATCGAGCAAATGGTCGAGAGCCTGGGGCATCGCGTTGTCGGAACGGCGCGTACCCATGCCGAGGCGGTGGCGATGTTCGCCAAGACGCGGCCGAAGATGGTGCTGGCCGACATCCAGCTTGCCGACGGCAGCTCGGGCATCGAAGCGGTCAACGAGATCCTGTCGACCACCCCGGTGCCGGTGATCTTCATCACCGCTTTTCCCGAGCGCCTGCTGACCGGCGAGCGGCCGGAGCCGGCCTTCCTCGTCACCAAGCCGTTCAATCCGGAGATGGTCAAGGCCCTGATCAGCCAGGCGCTGTTCTTCGATCGGCACGCGAAAGCCGCTGCATAGGCCGGGCAGCCCGGCCCTGAGCGGCCCTTTCCACAGTTCCTCCGATCGCCCGTTTTCCACAGATGAGTAACGCTGGCCGCTTGCGGCCGGCACACGCTCTTGCAACTCACCTGCGCATGACGATCCAATTCGAGCGGGAAAGCTTTCCGGGGCTCGTCTTTTTCGGGAAATGCTGGAACAAACGGCAGCGAAAGACGTTTTTGGCATACTATTTGAAGGAGATGGACCATGCTTTACTGGGCCCTCGTATTTCTCGTCGTCGCGATCATTGCAGGCGCTCTTGGCTTCGGCGGCATTGCCGGCACCTCGGCTGGTATAGCGCAGATCTTGTTTTTCATCTTTCTCGCTTTCCTGATCATTTCGCTTATTGCGGGCTTGTTCAAACGCGCGTCGTGAACTGCGATCGAACACTGGGAGCCGCACCCCTCAAGCGGTTTCCAGCTACCGCCGGGCGGTGTCCTTAGCAGGACGTCGCTCGGCGGACTCTTTTTGGAACCCAATTTTCCGTCAGCCGTTCAGCCTGCATTGGCGGGTGAAGTGACCGATGCAATCCAGAGCCGGAGACATGAAAGACAGCGGACGGAGTGATGAGATCATCGCTTTGCAGTCCGCTGAGAGTGGAATGCAGGTTGGCCGGGCCCTTCTCCATGCACTGCACAATGCCGGTATTTCGGTTCTCTATCAGGATCGCGAGATGAAAACCGTCTGGGCCCGCAACATGCGCCCGCCCTGGATTGCCGACACGGGGATTTCCGGCACGGGGGTTTCCGACACGGGGGGTTCCGACACGGGCGACGGCAACGGCATCCTGCCGCTTGCGCAGGCGGAGCGCATCGGCGCGGCCAAACGCAAGGTCGTCGCATCCGGCAATCCGGAACATCTTGAACTCAGCATTCCCGCCGACGATGGCGTCCGCTGGTTCCAAATATGGGTAGACGCGGATCATGACGACGGCGGCGCCGTGCAGGGCGTCGTCACCACCATGGTCGAAACGACCGAGCAGAAACGTCGCGAGCAAACCCTGAAGACGCTGCTGCGCGAGGTCAGCCACCGTTCGAAGAACCTTTTGGCCATCATCCAGAGCATCGCCACCCAGACCAGCCATTATTCGGACACGCTCAGTGACTTCCTGACACGCTTTCGCGGCCGGCTGCAGTCGCTTGCCTCATCCCAGGACCTGGTGACCTCGTCCAACTGGCGGGGAGCGGCATTGCGCGAACTGGTGTCCGGCCAGGTCGGCCGCTATGGAGCCGACCCTGTGCTCAGCCTGCGTTTTCGCGGTGCAAACCCCTACCTCAATCCCAATGCCGCCCTGCATATCGGCTTGGCCATGCACGAGCTTGCCGTCAATTCTGTCAGCTATGGCGCTCTGTCGCGAGCCGACGGGTTCGTCGAGGTGACGGCCGATCTGACGGCCGCTTCCGCTGGCGAGACCGCGCTGTCGCTGACATGGGCCGAGGCCATCGGAGCCAATGACAATCAGCCCAGCGAGAAGCGCTTTGGCAGCGTCGCGCTCGAGCGCGTCGTGCCTGCGTCGTTGAACGGCACGGCGAAACTTGAAATCAGCGGGGATCGTCTCGAATATCATCTCGTCGTTCCTCGCAGCAATTTCGAGACGGATTGAACGGGCAACAGCCGAGCCCAAGAGAACTGGCCGAGGGGGTTGGGGCCAAGAGGGG